>JBEIFD010000647.1:0-2457 GCA_040382535.1 Merismopediaceae cyanobacterium | reverse complement strand
GCTCCAGGAAACTTTACCTGGGATGAAAATATGGGGAAATGGGTAATGACGGTTTTTAATAATTATCAATGGGATTTGAATTATCAAAACCCTTCTGTTTTTTGTGAAATGTTAGATATTTTACTCTTTTGGGCAAACCAAGGAGTTGATATTTTACGGCTAGATGCAGTCGCTTTTTTGTGGAAAAAAATTGGGGGAAGTAGTCAGAATGAACCCGAAGCTCATATTCTTTTACAATTGTTTAAAGATTGCTGTCAAGTCACTGCCCCAGGGACTTTATTTATTGCTGAAGCGATCGTTGCGCCTGTAGAAATTGTTAAATATTTTGGGGAAGATGCGATTAATGCTAAAGAATGTGAAATTGCCTACAATGCCACCTTGATGGCTTTATTATGGGATACTGTAGCAACTAAAAATGCCAAATTACTCAAACAAGGAATTAGAAATTTACCCGATAAATTAGAGCGTGCCACCTGGCTAAATTACATTCGTTGCCATGATGATATTGGCTTAGGTTTTACCGACGAAGATATTGCTCAAGCAGGTTATGAACCAAAATTTCATCGTCAGTTTCTCTTGAATTATTTTTCGGGAAAATTTGATAGTACTGCGGCACGGGGTTTATTATTTGGGCAAAATCCTAAAAATAATGATGCTCGTATTTCGGGAACTTTAACGTCTTTAATTGGTTTAGAAATGGCCTTAGAAGAGGGCGATCGCGAAAAAATCAATCTGGCTATTCAACATATTATTTTGTTACATAGTATGATCTTTTCCTTTGGGGGAATTCCATTAATTTATTATGGGGATGAAATCGGGACAATCAATGATTTTTCCTATATGGGAAATCTCAGTAAAGCGAATGATAACCGTTGGGCTCATCGTCCTAAAATTGACTGGCAAAAAGCTCAATTACGAAAAATTCCTGGCACCATTGAACAGACGATATTTTCTGCATTACAACAGATGATTAGGGCAAGAAAAGAGATTTCTGCTTTTGGTGATTTTAATAATCGCGAATTAATTAATCTCAGTAATCCTCATTTATTTGCCTTTCTACGCATTGATCCAAATAACCAAGATCATGTTCTGGTTATTGGTAATTTTGACGCAGCTTATCAATCTTTAAATTTATCGGAAATTGATACGCCCAGGTTGCGATTAAATAACAACGAGGAGATCAAAGATTTATATTCAGGGGAGTCTCCTAGTTTATTCAAAAATGAACTGGTCTTACCTCCTTTTCGCTTCTATTGGTTATCGACTCATTAATTCAAATATTTCCTCACAATTTCAACAATCCGATCGCTGGCTTTTCCATCTCCAAAGGGATTAATCGCATTGGCCATTTGGTCATAGGCGACAGAATTACTTAATAACTCACTAGCAGCTTTGAAGATCACATCGGGGTTGGTTCCGACTAACTTTCCTGTTCCTGCCTCGATCGCCTCTGGACGTTCGGTGGTTTCTCGCAAAACGAGGACAGGTTTCCCTAAACTAGGAGCTTCTTCTTGCAATCCACCTGAATCAGTTAAAAGGAGATAGGAACGTTGAATTGCGCCAACTAATTGGGCATAATCGAGGGGTTCGGTCAAAAAGACACGGGGATTATCGCCTAAAACTTTTTGAATGGGTTCCCTGACGGTGGGATTGCGGTGCATGGGTAATAATAACGCTGTATCGGGAAATTTCTCTAAAATCGAACGAAAACCCGTCAAAATATCCTCTAAAGGCTCTCCCCAGTTTTCTCGCCGATGGACAGTTGCCAGTAACACGCGATGATTTTCCCAATCCAATCCTGGAATCGGACAAGCGGGTTTCTGCTCGGCAACGGTTAACAGCGCGTCAATGACCGTATTTCCTGTTAAATGAACTTCTCCCGTCACGCCCGATCGCTCCAAATTGTCCATTGCCATCTGAGTTGGCGCGAAATGCAATTGGGCGATTTGGGAAATTAAACGACGATTCGCCTCTTCAGGGAAAGGATTATAGATATTATCGGTTCTGAGACCCGCTTCAACGTGGCCAATGGGGATTTGTTGATAAAAAGCCGCCAATGCCGCCGCAAAAGCCGTTGTCGTATCGCCCTGAACAATCACGAGTCGGGGATTGAGTTTCTCGAATAATTTTTCTAGCCCCTGCAAACTGCGATGGGTAATTTCCGTCAGGGTTTGTTTCGGTTGCATAATTTTCAGGTCTTCATTGGCCTCGATCTGAAAAAGCTGCATCACCTGCTCGACCATTTCCCGATGTTGCCCCGTCAAAATAACCTGGGTTTGAAAATCTGCATGACGACGAAATTCCTGAATAACAGGAGCGAGTTTAATGGCTTCAGGACGGGTTCCCAGGGTGATGCAAATAGGAATGGGTGATGAGTTCATGGAAAATTAACCGAAGAAATGACACGCGATCGCGAAAATTCAGAGCAAACCCTATTTTAATCAAGATTGTCCTTTT
>JBEIFD010000646.1:0-2463 GCA_040382535.1 Merismopediaceae cyanobacterium | reverse complement strand
GAGAACATCGGGGTATTCCAAGAACACAATATTGAATTGGGAAGAGAGATTAGCCGCCTTGCAGGAAACGTTATTTTTATATGCCCTAGTACATGAATTTATAAAACTGGTGATAGAGGGGGATGAGCCATATACAAAAGTCAATAAAAATGAAGATGCAAGTGAATCAAAGGGATGGACAATCGTAATGATGGAGAGAGCTAGTCGCTTTATTTGGACACTGAAATGTGGTCAAAAAGAGCAGAGATTATTTCTAGAAGCCATAACAACTTTAGTGGAGTTATTTGATAAAACTGAAGCCATCAAACTATTTACAGATGGGGAACGGCGATACAGTAAATTGTTGTTTGATATTTGCCATGAAACATTGAGGACAGGAAAGCGAGGTCGTCCCCGTAAAGTGTTACCAAAGGGATTCAGTGTAAGATTGAAAAATAAGAGTAGTAAACGTCGGGATGCGGAAGGCAAATTGGATAAAGTAGAAACACCTAAAGCAGAGCATCCTGAAACAACTGAATTGACCGAAGAAAAGGATGTTCATGCTAATCATGTAGAAGCATTTAACAGTTCTATTCGACGCTCTTTATCTGCGTTTCGCCGCCGTACTAATCCCTATGCTAAATCGGTCTCAGGACTGCAACGAGTACTCAATATTTTCTGGATGTTTCATAATTTTATTCGCTGCCATTTTACTACTCGACAAGTTCCTGCTGTTGCTCTTGGCATTCTTCAAAAAGGGCTAACTTGGGAAGAGCTTCTTCAACTTCGTGTTCTCTGTTAATCCCTTATCAGGTAAGGTTTTTAGCACAACAATTAGACTGAACCAGTGCCATCTCTAGAGAAATATGAATTATTTTATTTTTTGATTTTATGCACTGGGTATTCTATAAAAATTCAACTATTGTATTAATTTTAAATCTAAATTTAAACAAGCTCCAATGGTTTCTAGCACCGATTTTCCTAGACTTTCGAGATCGTAACCGCCCTCTAAACCAAAAACGATTCGACGAGTAAGGGTTAATAAATAGTTGGTAAAAATGCCATAATCTGAAGGTTGTAAATTCATATCAGCTAAAGGATCATCCTTATTAGCATCATAACCCGCACTCACAATTAATAAATCGGGTTTAAAACGGTTTAAAAATGGCATCACTTTTTCAACAAATGCAGGTTGATATTGTTCCAAAGAACTACCTGCTTTCATCGGAATATTTAACACATTATTATATTGACCCCGATCGCTTTCTCGACCTGTGCCTGGATAACAAGGAAATTGATGGAGGGAACAATAGGCAATTTTGGGGTTATTTTCGACTAATAACTCCGTTCCATTGCCATGATGCACATCCCAATCGACAATGGCGACTCGGTTAACCTCAGCTTGCTCCAGGGCGTAATGGGCCGCGATCGCGGCATTAGAAAATAGACAAAATCCCATCCCCGTATTGCTAATGGCATGATGGCCAGGGGGGCGAGCGAGGACAAAGGCGGGGTCATTGGTCGCTAAAATCCTATCAATGCCGTCTAACCACCCATTAACCGCTAATAGGGCGATTTTATAACTCTCGGCGGAAATAGGCGTGTCCATATCCAAGGCTCCTCCTCCTTTTTCGGCGATCGCTTTGACTCGATCAATATAGGTTTGAGTGTGGAGTTTTTGGATAAAGGGTAAGGGATTGCGATCGCTGTTTGGTAATTGCCAATGGAGTTGATTCTGCCAGGGAGCTTGATGCAAAGCGTTAACGATTGCTGTTAGGCGGGCAGGAGATTCAGGATGAAATGAACCTGTTTTATGATTTAAAAATTGCTCGGAATAAAGAATAGTAACCATTGTTTAGCTAGGAATTTAAGTGTTAATACAATAATTCATTAATTCTTCCACATCTTTAACTGGAAAAATAGAGGTTTTAAGGGCTTGGGCAACATCTTCTAGCGTTAAATCATCTAAAAATTTAGTATCATCATGCTTCAGCATCAAGGAAGGTAATAAAATTCCTTGCCCTAAATCCTGATTTTGTAAACTATCAATTAAATCCTGTCCCGTTAATAAACCTGTTACCGTAATTTCCTGTCCCCAATAATCACTTCGTAGAGGAGCAAGAGTAATCGTTAAATTTTCGACTTGATTTAATTGCTTAACTAACGGTTCAAATGCTTTTTCTACCGCATTACCCACGACCCAAGTAAAATGTTTTGGCTGGTCAATTTTTTTGGGAGTAACTGCTGGGCCAAATTTAAAAAATGCTTAATAAATTGACGAATTGAGCCAACTCCGTTCCCAATCTGGGGATAATCTTCATAATGGGATTCGGGGGGTAATTCAATTTGAGCAATCAGAAACCATTCATCGGCTAACCACGCAAAATGACTCTTAAATTTTTTCTGAAATTTAATTTGTAAAGCTTGCACTTGCTCAATTACTTCTAAGGCTTTCTCTCGACTAACAGGAATTAATTCATCTTC
>JBEIFD010000645.1:0-2466 GCA_040382535.1 Merismopediaceae cyanobacterium | reverse complement strand
TTGAAAGATGCAACTATTTCAGAAAAAATTCAAGTCATTTGTTCAGCCCTATTATGATTATTCTTTGATTGATTTGGTGGCTAATGTCCTAGTTTATCGGTAGTAAATCAAGCTCTATTTTTCAGCTAAAACGGGCTTTCCTGTGGAAATAGCTTGTTCAATAATATCAGCCGCTCGGCCAACTCCCCCTGCTCGTTGAATGGCTTCTTGTAACCTAACCGCATTTTGTTTATAGGAATCTTCCGTTAATACTTTTTGAATAGCGGTTTTAAGCTTAGAAACACTTAACTTTTTGAGGGGGATACTTTCACCACATCCCGACCAAGCAATACGAGATGCTACTCCTGGTTGATCATTTGCAATAGGAATGGCTACCATTGGTACTGCATTAGTTAGACATTCTAAAGTTGTATTCATTCCCCCATGAGTAATAGTCAAAGCTGATTTTTGTAAAAGTTCTAATTGGGGAGCATATTCCACAACGAGAGGATTTCCCAATAATCCTTGCAAAGATTCAGGTTTCGCCGATCCTCCCAACGAAATAACCAATTGGACATCTAACTCACTACACACTTCTGCAATTTTTTGAAAGGTATAAATTAAACGATTCTGAATAGTTCCCATTGAAGCGTAAATTAAAGGTTGCCCTGTTAATTTTTCATAGGGAAAATTAACACTTATGCGACCGACTAAACTATGGAAAGGGCCAGTAAAGTGAAAATAGGGCGGTAATTGTTGTCGAGGAAATTCTAATTCCGCAGGTTGTTGGCTAATCTGAGCTAATTGAGAATAACGTTCATTCGGACTTTTGGGGATCGGTAATTTCCATTGATTACGGTAGTCGTTGATCACATTGGTAATCGGTTGCACAATTCGACTCAAAGTTTTGTATCCTAATCGATTACGCAATTGTCCTAATAACGACGGATTGTAATCCCAGTTTGTAACATTGGGAGGGATACTAGTCTCGCGGTTCATAACAACTGCGCTGCAAATGCTGATAAAAGGAATATCCAAAAAATCCGCAATAGTGCCTGCTTCTGGCGAAACTTGATCTACTAATAAGGCTTCTATTCCAATACTTTTTATTACCTCTGGCCCATCTCGTAATAGCACTAATGCGCGATCGCAAAGAATGGAAATCGTGTATTGCAAGGCCGCCTGACCGCTAAGTTTACCTAATTGAGTAAAGGTTTGTGTTATTGAGCCAAGAGGAAAATCGGCTTCACCGATCGCTTTAAATTCTAGACCAGCCGTTAAAGTAGCGGATTCTGCATCTAGAGTTCCAATTAAGGTGACCTGATGACCGCGTCTTTGCAGTTCCTTGCCTAGAGGTAACATCGTATTGAGGTGGCCCGTTGATGCAGGACAGATTAATCCGTAGTGAGTCATTTTATTTTTCAGTTGATTTTCAATATTTTTAGTATTTATATCACAGAATGGAGGGTTTGAAAAATCGCAGTTTTAAACACAAATCGCACAGGTCACTAAACGCAAACCATATTCAATCCCCTCCACAACCGCCTGATAAGACGCATCCAAAATATTGCCCGAAACGCCGATCGTCGTCCATCGCTCCTTCCCATTACTGGATTCAACCAGGGTGCGGGTTTTGGCTGAAGTGCCAGAGCCACTATCCAAAATTCTCACCTTATAATCCGTAAGATGAAAATCTGCAATTTGGGGATAAAAACGGACAAGAGCCTTGCGTAACGCCCGATCCAAGGCAGAAACAGGGCCATTTCCTTCAGCGACTTCTAAAATATCTTCGTTATTGACTGTGACTTTAATCGTGGCGATCGCGTTACTGTAGGGAATCGTTTCGGCCTGTAATAGATTGCAATGCACCTGAAAACCCTTAATCAAAAAGAGAGGATGCCGTTTTCCCATTGCCTCGTGCATTAATAATTCAAAACTGGCCTCCGCCGCCTCAAATTGATAACCTTCCTGTTCTAAAATTTTTAATTTATCTAGAATTTGCCGACACGCAGGATCTTCTTTGGCTAGATTTAACCCATAAAGCTTGGCTTTCGAGAGAATATTACTTAATCCCGCCTGTTCTGACACCACAATGCGCCGTTTATTGCCGATCGCTTCGGGTTGGATATGTTCATAGGTGAGGGGATTGCGTTGCACCGCAGAAACATGAATTCCTCCCTTATGGGCAAAGGCAGAACGACCAATGAAGGGCGCGTGGTCATCGGGAGCAAGATTAACAATCTCGCTAATTAAACGACTGGTTGCCGTCAATTGAGTTAATTTTTCAGGTTTCAGGCAATCATAGCCCATTTTGAGTTGAAGATTAGGAATGATCGTGCAGAGATTGGCATTACCGCACCTTTCTCCATAGCCGTTAATCGTTCCCTGGATCATTCTGACCCCTTCTAACACCGCACTGAGAGAATTGGCCACCGCCGTTCCCCCGTCATTGTGGGCATGAATCCCCAGTTGAATTTTTGAGGGATT
>JBEIFD010000644.1:0-2467 GCA_040382535.1 Merismopediaceae cyanobacterium | reverse complement strand
TCTATTTCTTCTTTCAATTGTAATAATTGATTTTTTCTCTGTTTTTTCCTCTTCTGAAGATTTTCAACAGAATCATTTATTTTAGTTATATCTATTTTACGAATTTCTTTTTCTAAGTCTCCAGAATGATTAATATTGTTTCCTAATTTTTTATGTTCATTAAATTCATGTTCAATACCTTGTAAATCTTGAATAATTTCCACTAATTGCACTATCAAACTATGATCATCTACTATGTTTGATTTATTAATCCATGAGGAATATAAATCATTTTTATGACTTAATGAATAATTCAAAATCATGTCTTTTTTCAATATGAAATTTATTCTTATTTCTTTTTCTAAATTATTAATATTAAAAGCTGATCGCATCAATTTAGGATCGGTAACACGAATCCCTCTAGGAGCCAAAAACTCATTGTCTAACTTATCCGCCGCCGCCGCCGAACCCAACGCGATCGCCTCTAGAATATTCGACTTACCGCAACCATTTTCGCCAATAAAAACCGTTACCCGACCCAACTCTATCGATAAAGATTGAATCGACTTATAATTCTCAATCGTAATTTCCTGAATCATAATAAATTAGTCGGTAAAATAATCTTAATAAAAATCAACTATAACAAAAATATTATGCGAGATCTCGCGATCGCAGTAATCAGCGATAGTTACTGACCTTGTGATTTTTTCCAATCATCAGTCAATTGACCAGCAAATCCCCAATTTTCTTCTTCAATTTCTTGAATAACAATATGAATATGCTCAGGCTTTTTATTAAGCACTCTTACTAAAGATTCTGTCACATCTCGCACGATTTCTGCTTTTTGAATCCTTGTTGCGCCGCGAGTAATCTGGATATTGATATAAGGCATTTATTTTTATCTCCAATTAAAGTTGTTAAATATTAACTTCACGTATTCATGATTCTGAATTTTGAGTGAAAGTCGATCTTATTGTAAATTAGGCGATCGCGCCCCAGAAACCTTAAAATATAAACCTTAAAGTAAATCTTGAACAGGGAAAAACAATGGCAAAAGCAATTTGGAACGGTGCGACCTTAGCCGAAAGCGATCGCGGTGAAATCGTAGAAGGAAACTACTATTTTCCAGCAGATTCCATCAATAAAGACTATTTTAAACCCAGTAACACCCATACCGTCTGTTCTTGGAAAGGAGAAGCCAGTTACTATACCATTGTCGTGGATGGTCAAGAAAACAAAGATGCCGCTTGGTATTATCCCACTCCCAAGGAAAGAGCCAAAAATATTCAAAATTATGTCGCCTTTTGGAAAGGGGTTAAGGTCGAAAAATAGAACTGCTTAACGACCCAGAATGACGAACGGGGATCGGGATTTTTCCCATTATTTCCCCATAACGGCCTTAAAATACCTTTAGTCAAAAAATCTAAAAAATATTTTAAGGCTATTTTCGGCAGATTGACTTATCTCCTTTACAATGGTTCTAAGCGTTTCGGGGGCAAAATGTCTAAAAAAAATAATAGTGGAGCATTGTTCGTGGGTATAGTCGTCGGAGGCTTGGTAGGAACCGTTACAGGTCTGCTTCTAGCTCCTCGGACAGGTAAAGAAACGAGGCGTATTCTCAAAAAATCTGCCGATGCCCTACCCGAATTAGTCGAAGATCTGGCGACTAGCCTCCAATTACAAACCGACAACCTTTCTGAATCAGCCCAACGCAATTGGCAAGGAACCCTAGATCGCTTAAAAGATGCGATCGCCGCAGGAGTTGAAGCAAGTCAAATGGAAATGGTTGAAACCCCTGAAAAACGCGAAATCACCACCAATGCCAAAGCTGTTGACAAATACTAACTTAAGCATTCAACTTCAGGATTCAGCCATGACCGATCCAATTTTTTGGCTTGGAATGTCCCTATTTCTCGTTTCGATTAGCTTAACGGCGGTTCTCATTGCCGCCTTACCCGCCCTACAGGAATTGGGCAGAGCCGCTCGTAGTGCCGAAAAATTATTTGATAGTCTCAGTCGGGAATTTCCGCCGACCTTGGAATCCATTCGTTTGACGGGCTTAGAAATTAGTGAATTAACGGACGACCTCAATCAAGGAGTCCAAAGCGTGACCGATATCGTACAAACCGTTGATCAAACCTTAATCGGTGCAAAGGAACAAGTGGGAAAAGTTCAGGTGGGAACCCGTCGTTTTTCCGCAGGAATTAAAGCCGCTTGGCAGACCTGGCAACACCATCCGCTTCAGAATCCTAGCTTTTCGCGATCGCTACCGACAAATCAAGAAGATTAATGCTGATTTCCCAGAAAATTTTCCCTAAAGCCCTACCTGGTGTGATTAAGTGTGCTAATTTTTATCGAATTCAGGCCAGATGTTTGGGTTTCTCAGACCAAATCCCTTAGAATAAAAGTAAACAAATGTAACAAAACTAAATTTTTACTCATTTAATTCAGGGTCTTTATGAATAAACCGAGTCTTCGAGGGTGTTTG
>JBEIFD010000643.1:0-2479 GCA_040382535.1 Merismopediaceae cyanobacterium | reverse complement strand
CCGCCCTAGTTAGCGCAAAATCCGTCCCTCTCCAACCGAAACCAAATCCCCAATTAGACTGGTCAATTGTAATCGTTTGCACTCTTATTGCAGGATTTTCTGTTGTTGTTTTTCTCACTATTATTTTGGCATCTTTTGTCAAAGTTTGGCCCTACGATTTTAGTTTAACGCTCAAAAATTACGATTTTAATGCGGTCGGTGGTGGTGGTTATGGAGCCTACTGGAATAGTATTTTAATGTCGCTTTATACCGCAATTTTTGGCACGATCGCCGTTTTCATCGGGGCTTATTTAGTCGAAAAAGGCAAGAATTGGCAATGGTTACGCACCATTAACTATTTTCTTTCTACTGTTCCCTTAGCCTTACCAGGCTTAGTTTTAGGTTTGTCCTACGTTTTCTTTTTTAATAAACAATTGTGGCCGATTCCAGCTACCAACGTCGCCCTAATCAATCCCTTTAATTGGCTTTATGGCACGATGGCAATTCTGGTATTATGTAATGTCATTCACTTTTATACCGTTTGTTTCCTGACAGCTACCACGTCCCTCAAACAAATTGATCCTGAATTTGAGTCCGTTTCTGCCGCAATGCAAGTCCCCTTTTATATCACCTTTTGGCGTGTAACTGTTCCCTTATCTTTACCCGCTATTTTAGACATTGGTATTTACTTTTTTATTAATGCAATGGTAACAATTTCTGCTATTATTTTCATCTATCCTGCGAATATTCCTTTAGCGGCAGTTGCGATTATCAATATGGACGATGCGGGAGATACTGCACCTGCGGCGGCGATGTCGGCTCTAATTGTTTGTACCAGTATTGGGGTGCGGTTGATTTATTCTTATTTGACCAAGGGATTGCACAAACGGACTCAAGCTTGGTTACAGCGTTAATTAGCAGGATTTGGAAACCAAACCCCTACGGTAAATTGAGATATTTTAATTATCAACTATCAACTATCAACTATCAACTATCAATTATCAACTATTCACTTAGGAGAATTAAACCCCATGTCAAGCATCAAATTAGTCGTCTGTGATATGGCAGGCACAACCGTCAAAGATGAACAGGAAGTAGAGCAATGTTTTTTCCAAGCGGCAGAGAAAACAGGATTACAAGCCAGTTCGGAAAAAGTTGTGGCAATGATGGGCCTACCCAAAAAAGTTGTTTTCCAAACGCTTTGGGAAGATCAAATTGGTTTAGATCATCCAGATTATCTTAAAAATGTAGAAAGCTCATTTATTGCCTTTAAATACATTTTAGAAACCCATTATCGTACCCAATCGGTAGAACCGACCGAAGGCTGTCTAGAGTTATTTGATTGGTTAAAATCCCACGATATTAAAATTGCCTTAACTACTGGATTTTATCGAGAAGTTACGGATATTATTCTTGATCGTTTAGGTTGGAATCAGAGTTTAAATGCAGATTATATTGGTTCTGAAAATTCTCTCATTCAAGCTTCTATCACCCCTTCAGAAATTTATAAAGAAGAAGGTCGGCCTGCTCCCTATATGATTCAGAAAGTGATGTATAAATTGGGAATTTTTGATTCTAAATCGGTGGTTTGTATTGGCGATACTCCTTCAGATTTAGCAACGGGTTACAATGCTAATTGTCTTTATTCTTTTGGAATCACGAATGGGACTCATACAGAAGCTCAACTGGCGACTTATCCTAATGATGGTTTGTTTAGTTCATTAATTGAATTTCAAGAAAAATTAGTTTCTTTATGTAATTAATGATCCTTTTGAGCGCAAGCCTTGCGCCCCTACTGTTAACTTAATTAAAAATGAAAAAATAAGTGTTATGAATCACGCAGAAGTTGCTATTGTTGGCTCAGGAATTGTCGGTTTAGCTCATGCCTTAGCCGCCGCCAAAAAAGGGTTTAAAGTCGTTGTCTTCGATCGCAGTCTTCAGGCAGTGGGAGCCTCGATTCGTAATTTTGGGATGGTTTGGCCTATTGGACAACCCGTTGGACACCTGCTCGATAGGGCTTTGCGATCGCGGGAAATTTGGGTAGAAGTCGCGGCCAAAGCGAATTTTCATGCCGATCAATGTGGTTCGATTCATTTAGCTTACCGTGAAGATGAAATGGCCGTTTTAGAGGAATTTATCAAAACTCGACAGCAGGAAAAATATCAAATTCGTTTGCTTTCCCCTGAAGAAATTACCCAAAAATCCTCAGCCGTTGTTACCAAGGGTTTATTAGGCGGACTATTGAGTGGAACTGAATTGATTGTTGATCCCAGGGAAGCGATCGCCAAAATTCCTGCTTTTTTAACCCAAGAATACGGTGTTGAATTTCACTTTCAAACGGTTGTTACGGAGATTTCTCATCCCAATTTTGTCGCAGGTGGTCAACAATGGACTTGCGATCGTCTTTATGTTTGTAGTGGCAGTGATTTTGAAACCCTTTATCCTGAAATTTATCAAGCAAGTGGTATTAACAAAGTTAAATTGCAAATGCTACGAACTG
>JBEIFD010000642.1:0-2488 GCA_040382535.1 Merismopediaceae cyanobacterium | reverse complement strand
GAAAGGTTTTTTTTAATGTATCCTTTGTACTATAAGGGTTTGAGACTTAGTGTTACTTTTCAAGTCAAACATCTATGTGTGGGGGATTTTGCGAGTTTTGCCAAAATTTTTGCAGGCTTTTATTTTGGCAAAGGTATTGAGGATTGGAGAAATTTTTAACAGAAAAGAAACTGATCAGATTCAATCATATCTTCAAAATTTCCTTAGCGACACGCATACCAGACAAATATGCGCCGTGAGCAGTGCCAAAATAGCTTGGCTCAGATGCTTCACCTGCAAAAAATACAGACCCTTTCAGAGGGGCGGCAAGTTCCTGGCGTATCCTTGGCGGTGAGCCAACAGGATTATAGGAATACGAACCCAGGGAAAACGGATCAGTTGCCCAACGAGTAATTTGGTAATCAGTTGGTTCGGGTATGCCTACTCCATAGATTTTTCTTAAAACTTCCATAGCACTGGCAACGATTTGTGTATCTGACCATGCTTCAATCTCTCTCCCTCTGTCGGCGGCATTAAATCCTAGCAGTATGGGCATATTAGCTACCTGCTTGAAGCTTACCCATTCTGTCCATTCACCAGGTTTGTCTGAAACGTACTCCAACCAATCAACATTACCTGACCAAAAGACTTCAGGAAATCGAAGATAACATTTGTTCAAGACTCCCATACCCAGTGTAGCGATCGCATTCTGTTTATTTCGTGGTAATTCAGGAATGAAACGTACACTCTTAGACTGCAAAACCCCAAGCGGCAGGGTAACTACAACCTGGTCAGCTATAAACTCGGCTTTTTGGGTAATCACCTTAATAGGGGACTGATCCCATTGAATTTCTTTTACCACCTGACCCAGTTCAATGTTTAACCCTTGCGCTAAAAATTCTGGGATAACTCTAAATCCTTGAACGAATAGAGCGTCATCGCCAGAAAAGGTTTTATCGCTGTCATACCATTGTACGGAAAGGCTTTGAGTACTTCCTGAATACTCCTGTTCGATTTCAGCATTCAAAATAAAGTTGATGAAACGGTACGCTTCCGAGGAGTTGTCCAACTGACGCATCAGGGGTTGAATCGCCTGTCGAATTGAAACATCAATCTCCTCGTTTTGTGTCTGCTTCAAAACCCTAAATACTTTCTTCCTCAAATTCTCCATCTGGATTTCCTCAGCTTTGGAGAGTGCCTGTCCTGAAGTGTTATAGGTGATTTTCCTGTCGTAACTCGTGATAAGACGTTTGGCTTTGATTTGTTCTGCCAAAGTGGTCAAGGGGTTGCCCTGAGTTCCATGTATCCAGGTTGCCCCCAAATCCAAAGGCATATCAGTCCACTTAAGACTCGTCCAAATTCGACCACCGATACGTCCGCGAGCTTCAATCACAACAACTTCGTGTCCTTGTCTGTGTAATTCCCGTGCAGCAGCAAGGCCTGCTAGTCCAGCACCAATTACCACGATACGCTTCCTGTTAGATGCCTCTGCATATTCTTGCGAATTGTCACCACAAGCATGATTTACAATTCCCATTAACGTCAAGCCGAATAGGGTTAAAAAATCTCGCCTATACATGATTGCACCTCGACCTCGCAGACTACTACCCAATGATGGGATATAAGCACACTTTTCCTATATTTTGCTACAAGCAGGTTGCTATTTTTGAGAATTTTGATTGAAATTCTCTATGACTCAAATATTTTGAAATGGTGGGACGATTTATGATCACCGATTGAAATATTAATAATAATTTCCCACTTTGCGATGATGCACGGCGGTTAACGCTTCGGGATTCGAGACTCGTCCCTGATTGACTTTGCTATAAACAATCCAATGATCACTGCATTCCATCCGACTGAGGACTTCACATTCTAAATACGCTAAAGCCTCCGTTAAAATCGGGGAACCATTATTTGCCAGTTGGGTATTTACTCCTGCAAAGCGATCGGCACCAGGGGGAAATCGCTTGAGGAAATGTTTCATTAAAGGCTGATATTTCCCTTCTTCTAAAATATTTAAAACAAAGCGATCGCCGACCTGGAGGAGAGATTCAATCGCACGGTCTTTGGCAACGGCAACGGTAAAACCAGGGGGATCGAAGCTCGCTTGCATTACCCATGACGCTAACATCGCACTTTTCATTTCGCCCTTTTGAGCAGTGATAATATACAACCCGCCACTGATGCGACCGATCGCTTTTTCAAGTTCATTGTCGATAGATTTTAATTGCTTGATCTTGCTGGTTTGTACTAAGACTTGTCCAAAATCCGTTCCTGATTCTTCACAGAGTTGATAAATATTTTCCGTTGGAGTATTTTTAACTTTAATTGCTTTAAATCCAGCTTTTAAACCTGCTTCTAAAAGCTTCGTTAAAAGGGGATCAATGGGTTCATCATTCCCGCCATAGGACTCAAATAAACCAATCGTTTGTTTGGGATTAACCGCCGCTAAAATCGTTCCTAGATTAATCGCAATTTCTTTGGCATTCTCGCCCGTTAAAGGGGG
>JBEIFD010000641.1:0-2494 GCA_040382535.1 Merismopediaceae cyanobacterium | reverse complement strand
CAATTCATGAATTGCCCTTACTCAATTCTTGGAGATGTCTATTGTCTGTTAAACGTTGAGATTGAGGACATAATGGTATTATATCCCTACAGAAATCGGCATCTGGAATGTACAACTTATTTCAATTCTTGTTCCTAAACACGGATTTAAACCCCTTGCTCGCATCTCATTCAACTGCACCCGCAATATTTTTTGAATAGTCGCTTTTTGTTGAAAAAAATCGATGTTTACAGAGTTTAGAGCCTTGAGTGTCGCCAGTCACAGGAGAAAAAAATAGGTGAGGTTTGTACAGAACAAATTAGGAGTCATAAGACTTGTCTCAGTATATTTACTTAAGTTTTTCTTGGCAAGACTTGATAAGCCAAGTATTATTGCGTAGTGGAGGGAATATTTTTATTTTAAGGATCGCCTTTTATTTTTTTTCGTGCATAATGGTGGGCATTTATGAAATGAAGATTGATTAAATTTAAATTTAAAGATTGATTAATCTCAATCCAACGATAAGTTCAAATCATTTACCTGAGACATCAATGAAAACACGCATCGCTAACGGCCTTTACCGATTCTATCAATCCTTAGCTCGTACCTATAAGCGAAAGCTTTTATTGATTACTGATGCTGGTATTTGCGTCGTGGCCATTGTGGGAGCCTTCGTTTTGCGAGATTCCTCCACTTCAGTCTGGGACAATATTCAACAACATTTTTGGGCGATCGCCTTTTTAATCGGTGTTAAGTTGGTTGTCTTCAAATTAAAAGGGATGTATAGTCCTATCTTGCGCTATACAGGGACTGAATTTCTGGTAACGGCTACTCAATCGGTATTGCTCAGTTCCGCGATCTTGATCATTCTGGGGTACATTCAAGGCTCTTGGCCCCTTCCCCGCGCCGTCGTCGGGATTGATGCCCTATTAACCTTGGTTTTGATTGTCGGCGTACGAATTTTGATTCGTCAACTGTTTCGGGAATTGGACAATCGCGTCGGAAAATCCCAGTCTAGACAAAGGGTAGTAATCTATGGCGCAGGGGCATCAGGCTCCCAACTAGCCCGTGCTTTTCTGGATGAACCTTCCTATGAAGTCGTAGGTTTCATTGATGACAATCCAGAATTGCATCGACAGGTCATTCAAGGAGTCACAGTATATTCTCCTGAAAATATCACCACTCTCTACAGAAAGCGACCCTTCGATCTGGTCATACTGGCTATCTACGAAATCAGCAAAAACCGTAAACGCGAAATTGTTCAGAGTGTAGAGCCATTGAACATCACCGTTAAAGCAGTTCCACCGATGGCAAAATTAGTCTCAGGGGAAGTTTCCCTGGGAACATTAAGAAATATTGACGTGACGGAGTTACTGGGACGGGAAGAAGTCATGCCCTATCCTGAATTACTCAGCATTAACGTGACGGGAAAATCGGTGTTGGTCACAGGAGCAGGCGGATCGATTGGTTCTGAATTGTGTCGGCAAATTGCCCAATTAGACCCTAAATGTTTGGTAATGTACGAAATGAGTGAGTTTGCGCTCTACAGTATTGATCTGGAATTAGCCGAAGCCTATCCCCATCTTCAACGAGGAGCCTATTTGGGGAACGTCACTGAACAATTACCATTTCAGAATGTGTTAAGAAAACATCAGATTGATACCATTTATCATGCAGCCGCCTACAAGCACGTTCCCATTGTGGAAGGAAACCCTGCTTTAGGGATTTATAACAATGTTCAAGGGACTTTAAGCGTTGCCCAAGCCGCGATCGCCTGTAATGTATCTAACTTTGTTCTGATTTCTACGGATAAAGCTGTTCGTCCCACTAATGTCATGGGAGCAAGCAAACGAGTCGCTGAACTCGTCATCCAATCCCTCGCCGACTTAAAACATTCCACCTGCTTCACCTGTGTCCGCTTCGGAAATGTCCTCGATAGTAGTGGCTCTGTTGTCCCCCGTTTTCGGAAACAGATTGCCAACGGTTTACCAATCACCGTCACCCATAAAGATATAACCCGCTATTTTATGTCTATTCCAGAGGCTGTACGCCTAGTTATCCAGGCAGGGGCAATGTCCACAGGAGGAGAAGTCTTTTTGCTGGAGATGGGAGAGCCTATTCGTATCTATGATCTTGCTCAACAAATGATTCGTCTAAGTGGTTTAGAACCAGGAAAAGATATCGAAATTCAAGTCACAGGACTAAGACCAGGGGAAAAACTCTATGAAGAATTGCTGATCGATCAAACCAAAGCAGAACCGACAAAACATCCCCGTGTTTTCTCTGCCAAAGAGCATAAATTAAGCTGGGATATTTTAGAAGAGAAACTCGAAAAACTTTTATTCCAGACCCAAACTGGCAATTATCCCGAATTAATCAATAGTCTCAAGGAACTGGTGACCGAATATCAGCCCTCTAATCAAATTGTGACTACAACCAATACAGCCTCTATTGATAGGCAATTAATAGAAAAATAAAAATTCGCTCTATCTCAACGGATTTTTGATAACTTAAT
>JBEIFD010000640.1:0-2499 GCA_040382535.1 Merismopediaceae cyanobacterium | reverse complement strand
TCGTAGTGACTAATTTTAATACCAGGTAAATATTCCAGGGTCAAAATGCGAGTAGAAGTATAACGCCAATAGACGCGGGGAACCTTTACCCAATCAGCCTCTCGGAAGTTACGACGAAAGGTGTCAGCATTACGACCTTCTTTGAGATAATCGGTCTCTTGCCAGAGAATACGAGAACATTCATCATAAATCCCTAGCCAATCCCTTCCTTCGCCCCATTTGGGATGATTTTGAAAATAATAGGCAATTTTTTTAAGGATAGCTAAATCGATGGTGAAAAGTTGCTTGAGACCAGGGCGTTGAATTTTAACAACAACCTCTTCCCCTGTGTGCAGTTGGGCTTTATGAACCTGTCCTAAACTGGCTGCCGCGAGGGGAATAGGATCAAAGGATTTATAGAGAGTAGAAAGGGGTTTTCCCAATTCCTTTTCAATTAAACCTGCCGCTTGTTCGTAGCTAAAGGCAGGAACCTCATCTTGGAGCTTGGAGAGTTCATAGACATATTCAGCAGGAAAAATATCGGAGCGGGTTGAAAAAAGTTGACCTGTTTTGATAAAAGTTGGCCCTAGATTGAGCAAACTTTCTCGAATCCAAACGGCTTGTTTTTGTCGTCTGCGAGCGAGTTTTTCTTCGCTGTAGCCCCCTGAATAAGTCCATTTTTTTCCGTTACGCCAAAATTGAAAAAGCAAAGTGAGGACGAATCGCCAAATGTCAATGCGTCGGCGCGGGATGGAATAACTTTCTTGATTCCAGCGATATTTTTTCTCGCTCTCTAGGGAGGTCACTCGTTTACTAGAGACACTACCCATTGGGAGGAGAGGCACGGACGGATTAACGTTAGGGGATAGGGCAGACACGCGCTTTGGGGGAGTGAGGTTTCTAAAGTACTGGTCAGAGACGGAAGAAAAATAGAGTTTTCTCTTAGTAAGAGGATTCTCGATAATTCTTGAGTTCTGATTTGAGGCTGGCCATTTCAGCGCGTAACTTGTCTAGGGTTTCTTGTAAATCTGCGGGGGAAACGAGTCCGTCTATGGTGGCGATCGCCGTGTTACCTTGGGTCACATCCTGGGAAGCCTTGGCTTGCACCTCTTCAATGAAGGAACGTAAATTTTCTCGTTGTTCCGCATCGAATTTGCCTAATTCACTCAGGGCATTCGTGAGACTATCTTCAATTTTCTCGGTTAAAACCTCTGCGAAGGCGCGACCCAAGAAAAAAGCATGGAGGACTGGATTCGACATAAATAAGGATGAAGATGAGTTTTGTTACAAATTATAACAATTATAACCTGATTCTTAGGGCTTCTGCTCTAGAGTCTCTGATGAATTCTCGGAAATGGGCCAATCTTGGCGAGGTGGAAAGGCTTGGGGGGATAGACTCGCTTTATTATTGCCCAGGGGCCCGACATCACTAAACCGAATGGCCGCACCGAACCCCACTCCCGCAGAAAGGGCGATCGCGCTGGTCATGAGTAGGAACTGAAGCAAAAATCCAAGAGATCCTTTGGGACGGGAAAAAAACAGATGGGGTGCAGATTTAAGCCAATTGAGTCCTGATTTCATGGAAAAGGTCAGAGGATGAAAGGTGACAATACTTGCTTGAGGTTATCGTAAGTACGGAAAATTGCCAAGGGTTTGGGAGATCTTTACTGAAACTGGGTGAGCCGCTACACTAAGGGTTACGACTATTTTAAGATTCAAGTTAAAATTCAAATCCAATTTGCAACATTTCAATATTTCAATCCTATTTTTTAATTTTCTATGAGTCAGAAACGATTTACCGCAATGCAAGTAATGGCCACTTCGACGGTAACCCCCGATCGCTCAACGTCAACGACCGTTATTCGTAAAACCTATCCTAACTACAAAGTCATTGTTTTAAATGATGATTTTAATTCCTTTGATCATGTGGCGACTTGTTTATTGAAATATATTCCTGCCATGACCAGCGATCGCGCTTGGGAATTGACCAATCAAGTGCATTTTGATGGTCAGGCCATTGTCTGGGTAGGCCCCCAGGAACCCGCCGAACTCTATCATCAACAATTACGTCGAGAAAATCTAACAATGGCTCCCCTAGAAGCCGCATAAACTCATGGCAAACTCCGAAAAAGGGAGGTTAGTCTGGAATCATTCCACTCACTTGGACGGATTGATTCCCCGCTTAGAAAAATTAATAACCCGTGAAGGCATTGGGACTGTGACACCAGGCGTGATTAGTCGCACCCGTAGCCATATTCCCCACTTAAAATTTCGGATTTCAGTTCCCATTCGAGGCGGTTTTAAAGTTATTGCGAGACAAGGAAAAACTGCTCAAGAAATTTTTATTTTAACGAGCTTGGAGCAAGATGCTTTACAAGGATTGTTAGAAGGGATATGAATTAGGCTTTTCTGCGATCGCGTTTTTCTTAATCGGGAAAGGGCGATCGCGTTTTTATTCCTGATTGTTTCTTTACGCTAAGTAGTTGTAGAAGTCAAGCTTTTTTGAAAAGATCTTACCTT
>JBEIFD010000639.1:0-2500 GCA_040382535.1 Merismopediaceae cyanobacterium | reverse complement strand
ATAAGCTAAGTTTTGGGCGCAAGCCTTGCGCCCCTGCTAGTTATGATTTTAAATTGGTATAATATTGCATAATGAAAGTTGAAGTAATTTCTCAATTTTATGATGCAAACTAATCCAGAACTGGAACAATCAACGTCGTTACCCCAATGGAAAATCAAGCTTCTCTATGATGGGGAGTGTCCCCTCTGTGTGCGAGAAGTGAATTTTTTGCAAAAGCGCGATCGCGGACGGGGATTAGTCAGTTTTGTGGATATTGCCGAAGATGATTATGATCCAGCAGAAAATGGTGGCGTAGATTTTGCCACTGCAATGGGACGGATTCATGCGGTGTTAGCCGATGGTGCTGTCATTCAAAATGTGGAAGTCTTTCGTCGCATCTATGAAATTTTGGGGATCGGTTGGATCTATGCGGCAACGAAATGGCCGATTATTGGCCCCGTTGTCGATGCTCTTTACAGTATTTGGGCTGATTGGCGATTGGCTTTAACGGGACGACCTGACCTGAAGACAATTTTGGCAGAACGGGAAGAACGCTTAAAGTCAGGGGAAACGGGAAGATGTCGGATTTAGTTGAGATCAAGGATTTGGACGCTTTTTTCCAGATAATCAACACAATACAGCCTAATCTTAGTCTTGCTCTGGCTTCACTGTTTCTTTTTCATGGGTTTGATGGGAGCGAATTCCCCAAAAAACATCATAGAGAAAACTCCAGAAATTTTTACCTTCTAATAATCCCAGGGATTGCTCACAGCCTTTATGGTCTAAAAGGGGCTTGGTGGTGATATAGGCGGGTTGATATTGATACCAGGGAATAGAGGGCCATAGATGGTGAATTAGGTGATAATTCTGACCAAAAATCATCAAATTTAAAATAGGGCTGGGATAAACTCTGGCGTTTTTCCAGCGATCGCGTTCTTGGAAGGGGCGGTGGGGTAAATAATCAAAAAATAATCCCAGGGTGACACCAACAACGAGAGCGGGAACAAACCAAAAATTCATCACATAACCGATGAAACCATAATGAATTCCTAGAAAAACAATTGTGAAGAGAAATAAACGACTTAAAAACCACTCTAACAATTCATATTTACGCCACAACTTTCGTTTAAAAAAGAAAATCTCATGATAGAAAAAACGGGCCGCAATCAAGAGTAACGGGCCACCCGTTGAAACAAAATGATCGGGATCGTTTTCAGGATCGTTAACGTGGGCATGGTGTTGGAGATGAACCCTAGTAAAGACGGGAAAGGCAAAACCCAACATCAAAGCACTTCCATGACCCATGATGGCATTGACAACGCGATTACGGTGAGCCGCATTATGGGACGCGTCATGAATCACCGTTCCCGAAATATGTAAAGCCAGCACATCCGCACTAAAGCAAATCCAATCGGGCCAACCCCATTGCCAATAGGCGAAGATCGAGCAAGTGATCAGCGATAATGCCGTCAAAAACATGATGACATTGGGATTAATTCCCCCCTGAGCTTTTAAAAACTCCTTGGGGACAGTTGGCAGCGTTTGGGTCGCCTGCATCTCGCTGATATGCTCCTTATCCGTGAAAATAAAAACCGCTTTTGGTTAGTTTATAGTATTTAGGGGGTTTAATAAAGATTTGTATCATTAACGCATCTTATCTAATCAGGCTTCAGAAATTACATTTTTTAAATCTAAAGTAAATCTTAAAATCTCAATTTTTAACCGATCTCCAGAACAATGGGGACTATTTAAGCATCTTTGAGAAACTAAATTTTCCAACAAAATTGGCTTTAATCGGGATTAATTTAATTAAAAAGGAAGATTTGAAAGATTCCCTGCGATCGCTTTGACTTGTTGGTAGAGTTCCATCAGGCGATCGCCTTCGACTTGGAGTTCGGGATCGGGATAATTTTCCAAAACTTCGATCAACCGAATATCATCATTAGTGTTGACTGAGGCGATGAGGGCGTTCCGTAGGGATTCCTTGCTGTTTTGTGCTGAAGGTGAACTGATCACTTCAGTCAATTTATTTAAAAGATACTTTCCTGCAAAGCTATCGAGGAGATTGGATAAAACCGTCGGTGTCATGGTAATTGACTGATTGAGAATCTGTCGCAACTCTTCGGGTTTTTTATTGACCAAATCCAAGTAGGTATGCAATTCAGGAGAAGCTTCCCCCGTCTGGCTCAAGGTACTCAATTGCGCGACAGAGATAGATTCTTGTAAAACGTTATATTTTAAAATAACTTTTTCTGCGGCTTGAGCAGGGGCGATCGCGCCCAGGGAGCCGATGACGGAAAATAGAAAAATCCAATACTTCATGTTTTCTAATAGCTGAATGAATGACAAAGGAACTCACTTCAATGTCCCAACCCCTATACTAAGAGATAGAGTGCGATTCGTTTAGGCAAAAATGATAGATTAAAACTCTAAAGTGTAAGCCTAGCAAGGAATACAAGCCATTAAAAGGCAGAAGAACCTTGACAACTTAAGAGCCTTATGGGTTAAATTCCCATCCTGT
>JBEIFD010000638.1:0-2501 GCA_040382535.1 Merismopediaceae cyanobacterium | reverse complement strand
GTTGCCCCTTCAGGAGCGGCGGCGATCGGAAAACAGGCATTCGTGAATAATTCCCGTGCTGATCGCAGTCCAGGAAGATCGAGTTTTCCCCGTTGAATTGACGTTCCCCCCAAATTGGAATAGAGCCAACTCACGGCTTTTCCTGCCCAGAGCGGAATGCCTCGGTCGTACATAAAATGGGCATGAATCGGTTGCTGGAGTTGAATATTTTCTTGTTTGATAAATTTAGGCAATAATTTCCAAAGTAAGTAACCCATACAATAAGGATCATTAATGCTTGGATGACGAAAAGCTAAAAGAAATCTTACTTTTTTTTGTTGAAATTTCTGGAAATATTCTGCTAATATGGATAGATTTTCTGCTTTTATTTCTACTAAAGGAGTCTGCGATCGCAACCAAAAAGGTAAAATTAATTGGGCAACCTTAAGGACAAAAAAATTAAAAACAGGAGGAATAAAATCTAGAGGTGGTTGAGCGCGGGTTGAATCGGAAACCATATGAATATCTATGGGTAGTGAGGAGTTAATAGTTGATCAATAAAATTAGTAGATTTTAAGCTTTAAATTGACATAAAATCAGACCAAACCATGTTTGAGAATCTGTCCAAATCTTTACCGTTTTTAATCCTTGATTTTCTAAATATGCTTCCATTTGTTTCAAGTTAAACTTACGAGAAATTTCAGTTAACAGAGTTTCTCCTTTGGCAAAGTTAATTTTTAAATTCAACGTCTTAAGACTGACTACTTGCTCTTTTTGGCTCACCAGGTGCATTTCAATTTGGGATTTTTCTTTATTATAAAAAGACCTGTGCTGAAATTCGGATAGATTAAAATTTCCGTCAAATCGCCAGTTTAAATGTTCTAAAATATTGAGATTAAATTGAGCCGTAATTCCTTGACTATCATTATAGGCCGCTTCCAGAATTTGATTATCTTTTTGTAAATCAATTCCCAATAAAAAATAATCTCCTTGATTTAAAGCCGAAGTAACCTGCTCAAAAAAGCGATCGCATTCCTGGGGACTAAAATTACCGAGAGTACTCCCCAGAAAAGCAACCAATCGACTGGCAAATTGAGCAGGAGGTAAATCTTCTAGGGCTAACTGATAGGTGCTGACTAATCCATGAATCGTCAATTTTGCATAATCCTTTAACAATTCCTGAGCCGTTGTTTCTAAAATTCCCGTACTGACATCAATGGGAATATAATGAATAGGATAATTTAATTGCTGATAGGCATCTAATAAAAAGCGGGTTTTAGTGGAGCTACCACTTCCTAACTCAATCAAGTCACAGGCTCCTGTGATTTTGGCTATTTCTAAGGAATTATCTTTTAAAATAGTTGCCTCTGTTCGGGTCGGATAATATTCAGGTAAAGTGCAAATCTTTTCAAATAAATCCGATCCTAAATCATCATAAAAATAGTGGGGAGGAAGGGATTTTTGGACTTGTCTTAATCCAGCAATAACATCACTACCATGATTGGTATAACTGAGAGGATGGGTCTGGAGAAAATTGTCAATTTGTAATCGCTCATCTAAATTGACCTCGAAAATAAGTGTCATGAAATTCCTCTTTTTATCCTGCTAGATTTTTGGTCATTCCGAAGAATTGATTGAGTTGGTAGAAATTTTGAGCTACCCCAAAATATTTTATAATAATAACCATCAGAAATGAATGATTAAAATGGATATTCTTTCCCCTGCTTTACCGTCCGACTTAGAGCAAGCCTTAACGGTTCTCCGCGATCGCCTACGGAAAGGTCAACGCCCGCTTGCCGATTGGTCAGGGGGAGAAATGGCGGTTTCGGCAGTCCCTGGGGCAGGAAAATCCCATAGTTTATCCGTAGCGGCGGCTATCACCATCGCGCGTCATCAATTGCAAGCCAATCGCCAATTACTAATCGTTACCTATACGCGATCGGCGGCGGCGGCCATTAAAGCCAAAATTAAAGACCGCTTAAGAGAATTAGAATTGCCCCCAATGGGATTTATGGTGCAGACTTTGCATGGTTTAGCCCTGAATATTGCCAGTCGTCACTCCGAGGCTTCAGAACTCAATCTCAATAATCAAACGCTTTTGACTCCAAATCCTAGCCATCGAGTAATTCGGGAGACTGTCGAGCAGTGGATACGGCTTAATCCCGATCTCTACCATATCCTCTTAGAAGCCCAACCTTTTGATAAGGAAGAAACCGAAAAACTCCGTCGTCAATCGGTCTTGAGAACAGAAGTTTTACCCCAGCTTGTCCATACGGTTGTCCGTGAAGCCAAAAGTTCGGGTTTATTGCCCCAGGATATTCAGCAATTAAGTTTACTGAGTACGGATCATTATCCTCTTTTAGCGATCGCGGCAGGATTATATGAACAGTACGAAAAAATTATGAAAAGTCGCAATTATATTGATTACGATGACATGATTTTAGGCGCGTTAAAAGTATTAGAAGATGACGTAATTTGTCAAGAATGGCAAAAACAAATCTTTGGCGTTTTTGAAGACGAAG
>JBEIFD010000637.1:0-2503 GCA_040382535.1 Merismopediaceae cyanobacterium | reverse complement strand
GTCACTGATGGGGGAAGGGTTCTAGGAGTTACCGCTATCGGCGAAACCTTTACCGATGCGATCGCCCAAGTGTATCAAGCAGTCGAAAAAATTGACTTTGAAGGAAAGTATTACCGACGAGACATTGGCCATCGTGCGTTAAAACATTGAACCTTTTGGATCAGGGTGATGTCTAAACTCCCGTAACCACACGCTGAGGTTAATTAGGTGTTAGTGGAAAATCTAACTGGGAAAACTGACAAAGCGTTAGTAATCCAATGCCAGCAGGGAGATTCTGGTTCTTTTCGGTATCTTTATCAACGTTATCAAGCTAAGGTGAGATCCACGCTTTATCAATTGTGTGGAAATAATCGACTGGATGATCTCGTTCAAGAAGTGTTTTTACGAGTCTGGAAAGGCCTACCCAAACTTCGGGAAACTGCCTATTTTTCCACCTGGCTTTACCGAATTACCTGGAACGTGGCGACCGATGAACGGCGACAATTTGCCAAATATGGTGCTTCTGTTGCCGAAGATCTGACAGAGGTTGAAACTCGTTTGTCTCGTCCCCAGGATAGCCCTAATTTAATGCAGTTACATTACCAAGACGTGATCCAGCGAGGCTTACAATCTCTCAGTCTAGATCATCGAGCCGTTTTAGTTCTCCACGATTTAGAAGATTTGCCCCAAAAAGAAGTTGCGGAAATTCTGCACTTACCGACTGGCACGGTTAAGTCGCGTCTTTTTTATGCAAGACAAGCTATCCGCACTTTTTTACAGCAGCAAGGAGTTCATAATGCGTCAATTTCCGAATCATAATCCCGACAAAGACGAAAAATTAGTTCAATTTCTCAGGCATTACCGACCGATCGCCCCCACGCCTGCCAATGATTTAGAAAAAAGAGTGATGGCAATGGTTGAGCAACATCCTCGGTCTTCGCCTGTGAGCCGCAAACTTTGGATTATTCCCTCGGCGATCGCGGCGGTGTTGTGTTTGGCTTGGGGGGGATCTCGTTGGTTAGAACCGACTCCAAACTTTGCCTCCCAGGAGTCCCAATCCCAAGAATTAGCCGCTTTTTTGGTGGATAATTGGCAAAATGTGGCTGATCCCGCAACGAATCTCCAGGCAGATCCCAACTTGGTTAACCAATGGCAAGCGTTAACTCATTCTGAAGTGATTACTTCCCCTTCCGACTAACCCAATTTTTTAATTTTCACAATTTTTTTAGAGGTTTATATCATGTCGATTCGTTTTACTACTCTGTTGACAATCCTGTTTACCATGACCGTTGGCAGTAATATTGCCTTTGCTGTTCCGATTAACGCTTCTTCTACATCCTTGGAACCGAATTTGATCGCCCAATCTAATCGTCGCTTAACTCGAAAAGGAGGTGGGCGTGAAGAGTTAATGAAACAACTCAATCTCAGTAGCCAGCAACAACAACAATTAACAGCTATTCGTCAGAAGTATCAGGGACAAATGGAGCAACTGCGCGATCAATTACGCCAAAATCAACAGGAATTAAAAACCCTGATGGACGGTACAGCCTCTTCTGACACGATCCTGACTAAACATAATCAAGTCATGGGGCTACGGCAACAGTTAGACAAACTCCGTTTCCAAAGTATGTTAGAAAGTCGAGATGTCCTTAATCCAGACCAACGGAAACAATTTGCCCAATTAATGGATCAACGTCGAGAAAATTGGCGCAACAAAAAAGGCGATCGCCCTGTTCCTAACCCCGATATGTAACAATTTGGTGCTGTCTTATCTAAATTTTATCCCCCTTCTAGTTTCTATTGCTTTGGGGGATTTTTGATAATCATTCCCACAACTTTTTATATTCGCTTCTGTAATTTTCTTAAACGAATTGATTATGCCTTTCTCTCCTCAACAATTTTACCAACGGCGACAAATTCTACGTCTAGCGACTCTCGCGGCTGGGGCTTCCTTATTTCCTTCGGCCTGTCGCACCCTCAATTCAACCAGTATTAGCGACTCAGTGACCGCCCAACCCTCTGTTCCTCCCCAAACCAGTCGAGTTGTATTAGTCCACAGTGAGGATCGAGTTGCGGGAACTCGTCAAGCTCTCGATTTACTCCAACCCACTGGTTTAAAAGAAAAAACGGTCTTCCTTAAACCCAACTACAACACGGGAGATCCTGCCCCCGCCGCGACCGACACGAAACTACTGGAAACCCTAATCCAAGAATTACAAGCAGAAAAAGCTACTAAAATCACTATCGGCGATCGCTCTGGAATGGCAGATACTCGGCAGGCGATGACACAAAAAGGGGTTTTTGAACTCGCTGAAAAATATGGCATTGAAGCCTTGGTTTTTGATGAAATGGCTGCGGAACAGTGGCAGTATGTGGCGGCAGAGGGGACTCACTGGAAACAGGGTTTTGCTTTTGCCCGTCCTATTTTGGAGTCAGGAGCAATCATCAATACTTGTTGCCTAAAAACTCATAGTTTTGGCGGTCACTTTACCCTATCTCTCAAAAATTCTGTGGGCATGGTCGC
>JBEIFD010000636.1:0-2513 GCA_040382535.1 Merismopediaceae cyanobacterium | reverse complement strand
TTAGAGCTAATCGTAAAGGAACCACTCCTCCTTCTTTGTTACCTCAGTAGCTGTTACACTTCCTCTGAACGATTACCATTTAACACATAACCCGACGGAACCGAATCAATTAATAAATCCCGAACCCCATCCATAAATTTGTATAAAACATCATTAGGATTAACCTCCAAATCCCCTACAGATAAAGGCTTTAATAACCCTCCTAAAAATACCTCAGCCACATGAACCTGTTGAGACTCCCTTAACAAAGTCTCCTGAATTAAACGCACAATCGGTAAACTAATCATCGGAGCCGCCGCCAATAAACCTGCCAACTTTCGCGCCATTGGTGAAGCCGTTACTCGAAAACCTTGTACTCGATCCTCTGCCGTTAAGTCCCCTAAATTTAGATTAAATAAACTTTCAGTCTGACTAATCGCAATATCTTCTAAATTAAATAGATAACCCGTCGCCCAAACACTCCTTCCCGACAACATTTGCGCCCAAATTGCCACCCGTTCCACTTCCAACGAAAAAACAGGAACCTTCGCTCCTCGCACTTCTTCTAAATCTTCCCAGAGAGAAACCTCCCGAACCATCAACTGCTGATTAAAATCCCCAGGCAACAAACCCTGTAACAAAACCTCTGAAGCTCGACCCAAGGCTGTCCGCTTCCATAACCACTTCGGCAACATCTGCACGATCGCCATCGAACCCTGTTTAGTCCAAAGTTCCAACACCGCCGCTAATTTGCCATTACGCCATAACAAGGACACACAATCACTCACCACCAAGATTAATCGCCGTCCCGTCGGATCAACTAGCTCGGCTGGACTCCGTAACGATTGACCCTTAGCCTGCGACCCAATGCCCCGACGAATCCGTACCTGTTCATGCTCATCCGTCAATAAACCCCAGACACGCACATCCCGAAAAATGCCATAGTTTTTGAGTAAACGTTCTAAATCCGCGATCGCCTGTCGCCAAATCTGCATCGAAATTCCCTCCTCAACCACCAACTCCAGGTCTAACCAGGGTTCAAGAGTCGGTCGCAAAACAGGTAGCCAAATTCCCTCCGCCGCAATACGTTCAATCGTCGCCTCCTCATCTAAGACTAAATCCGTACCAGTGGGCAAACGACGCATCAACGGTTTTAAGGCCCGTGCCAATATCAACGGCTCACGCAAAGCAGGCGCGTCGGGAACCTTAAACCCTAAACCCGAACTGTCCGAAAAATCCGATGAACGACGAGGGTAAAGACCCGCTTTTGGCTCATTTTCATCTTTCTTGTTTCGAGATTCCCCTTTTGAATCGGAATTATCTCTATTTTGACCATTATCTAGTCGCGCTAAATCCTTTTTATTCAAGGTTTCTGAGTCTATCTCTCCCTGTTTTAAGGCAGGTCGGGGAGAATCAAGTTCATTAGTAACCTGCATCGCCAGCCAAAGAAGATCAGCAATTTCCTTTGTCGATAACGCTAACTCCTGATTCAGAGCCGTAATTAGAGCATCAATCATCTGTCTTCACCACTGCTTAAATACTTCATCAAAACCTTAACTAAATCCTCCTCATCGGACTGCTCAGGCTTAAACTCACGAGTGACCATATAAATCACATTTAGCAATTGATCGGTCGCAATATCACCTCCATCCCGCAATTCTACAAACTTTTGGATTAACTGCTCAACTTTGTCCTCATCCTGAGTCACTACATCTGATCCTAAATGAGCTTTTACAATTTCTTTCAAGGCCGTTGCATCAGGATCATAGGGCATATTTAACCGTAAACAACGACGCAAAAAAGCAGGCGGAAAATCCCGTTCACCGTTATTCGTTAACACAATTAAAGGGAAATTATCACAACACACTCGTCCATTCAGAAGTGGGACATCCATGCCATCATAGGAACGAACTTCGACCCGATCTATCTCTTTTGCAATGCGGGATAATTCAGGAATTTCAAACTCACCTTCTTCAAACAAATTGAGTAGATCATTGGGTAAATTAATATCACTTTTATCAATTTCATCAATCAATAAAACACGGGGCCGAGGCGCAGGTAATAAAGCAGTTCCCAAGGGGCCAAGCTGAATATAACGCCCAATATCTTTATTTTCATCCTTCATTTGAACATCTTGTAAACGAGCGATCGCGTCATAACGATATAAACCTTCTTGTCGAGTCGAACGAGCCGTAATATACCAAGGCAAAACAGGCCCTAACTTTAATTGATAGGCGATCGCATAGGCTAAAGAAGTCTTACCCGTTCCAGGTTTTCCCGTCACTAACAAAGGTCGCCTTAGATATAAAGCCGCATTGACCATATTAATAACACTATTTCTCTTGTCACTATTATCTGAATGAATACGAAAACTTTCACCCCGTTTTCGATCCCGTTCATTAACGACTAATTCTGAACAAAAAACTTGCCAACGCTCCTTAATCTCTGCGGCAATTTTCTCATCAGCCCCCCTAAACCTACGCCAAACAGGAGGAGCAGGCAAACGATCAATCTCATTGTGGGGTTCACTATTT
>JBEIFD010000635.1:0-2525 GCA_040382535.1 Merismopediaceae cyanobacterium | reverse complement strand
GCGGTATGTACTAGACCTGTACCCGATTCGGTAGTGACATAATCTCCGCCGATCACAATTTCACTTTCACGAGCAAAGAGCGGATGACGATAGCGCGTATGTTCTAAATCTTTCCCTAGAATGGTGGTTTTAACAGTTAGTTTAGTTTCAAAGGTAGCCAATAATTTTTCTACTAAATCCAAGGCAACAATCAGATAGGAATAACCGCAAATCTTGGAATCTGTTTTAACAACGGCGTAGGTCAATTCAGGATTAAGGGCGACGGCTAAATTGCCAGGTAATGTCCAGGGAGTCGTTGTCCAAATTGCCACACCCAAATTCGGTAAAAATTCTTGTAATGCTTGAGCATTTTCTCCTAATTCAACAATAGGAAAAGCGGCATAAACACTCCGAGAAACATGACCTTCGGGATATTCCAATTCTGCTTCAGCTAAGGCCGTGCGGGAACTCGGACTCCAATGAACGGGCTTTAATCCCCGATAAATGTAGCCTTTAAAGAACATCTGCCCAAAAACGCCAATTTGAGCGGCTTCATACTCAGGAGTTAGGGTCATATAGGGATGTTCCCAATCGCCCCAGACTCCAAAACGTTTAAAGCCTTCCGCCTGTTCCTGTTGGGTTTTAATGGCAAAATCCCGTGCTTTTTGACGCAAGCTTAAGGGGGTTAATCCCTCGCGTTCTGAGCTTTTTAGGCTTTGTAAAACTTTTAGCTCAATGGGTAATCCATGACAATCCCAGCCAGGCACATAAGAAGCTTTATAACCCTGCAATAACTTATATTTGTTGATAATATCTTTCAGGGTTTTATTGAGAGCATGACCCATGTGTAAGGCTCCGTTGGCGTAGGGCGGGCCGTCATGCAACACAAATTTTTCCTTGGGATTTTGCTGTGACAGGGTTTCGTAAATTTGCTTGTCTTGCCAAAATTGTTGGATTTCGGGTTCTCGTTTCGTGGCGTTTGCCCGCATATCAAATTTCGTTTTGGGCAAGTTGACGGTATCTTTATAACTTTTAGCTTCTGTCACAGGACTAATCTGGGTTTTTCGATAAAGGGCTTGTTCTCCTGATTTTATCGTGTCTTTTGCTTCCCTGCTTAATTAAAGCTTTTTGAGGCGATCGCCTGCAATCAAATGAAGAGTCAAGAAATTATGTCAATCTGTAACCAATTTAACCTTTGGGAATTGATAATGACTTCAATCACTAAAAATTACTTTTGATCTGTTATAAAATTCATCAAAAATGTCTAAACTCTTTCGTGCAATGAAGTCTGATGATAATAATTCTTGCTGTAAAATTTTCGTTGATTACATCTGACACAATCTCGAAAGCCCTATCGTACCGTTTCGCAGGATAATCTATCAACGAATTATTTACAGGTGGAAAAAATGCGATCGCGCTTTTAATAATATTTTCAGCAGTAGAAGGAAAGATTAGGCACAAAATGTCTTTGAAACAGCCCTTAAACTTGTTGTTAATCAAAAACGTCGTCTATCCTGATCAACTCGCTTATGATTACTCGCCATAATTGGCCGCGAACTTTGGAGGGAATCCTGATTCCGCTGGGAGCCGTTTTAGTCGCACTGCTGATCTTTGGTATTTTTTGTGCCACGATGGGCGCGAATCCCCTAGCTGTCTATGGATCGATCTATAAAGCCGCCTTTGGAAACTGGAGTTCTTTTCAAAATACGCTGATTCGTGCGTCTCCTTTGATGTTGAGTGCGCTTTGTACTGCTATTCCTGCCCGTTTAGGATTAGTGATTATTGGCAATGAGGGCGCATTGGTAATGGGAGGACTGGGTGCAATTTCCATTGGATTAACTCTCGCCTCTGCTCCACCGCTTGTTTCTCAGATTGGCATGGCCTTGGCGGGAATAATCGCGGGGGGTTTATGGATTGGGATTGTGGGAGCTTTGCGTCATTATCGGGCGGTCAATGAAACTATTAGTAGTTTGTTGATGAATTATATTGCGATCGCCATCCTAAACCACCTAGTCAATGGCCCCATGCGCGATCCCAGTTCTCTGAATAAACCTTCGACTTTTCCCATCCCTGATGTGAATATGTTGGGCAGTTTACCTGGAACCCGCATTCATTACGGATTGATCTATGGACTCATTGCCTGTGCGATCGCCTATTTCTTAATTCAAAGAACTACTTTTGGCTTTGCCGCCAGGACAGTGGGGGGAAATATTCGAGCCGCCCGTCTAGCAGGGTTACCAGTGGGCAAATTAACCCTCATTATTTGTTTTCTCGCGGGTTCCTGTGCAGGTTTGGCGGGAATGGTGGAAGTTGCCGCTATTCATGGACGAGCCAACGAATCTCTGAATGCGGGCTATGGTTATGGGGGAATTTTAGTGGCTTTTATTGCTCGACAAAATCCCTTAGCGGCGGCGGTTATTTCTATCTTATTAGGGGGAATTTTAACCAGTGGCGGCATTCTCCAACGGGTTCATTCTCTGCCCGATGCGACCGTTTTGTTATTCCAAGGACTGGTCTTTTTGGTCGTGCTTTACAGTGAATCACTC
>JBEIFD010000634.1:0-2527 GCA_040382535.1 Merismopediaceae cyanobacterium | reverse complement strand
TGCGGCTACTACCTTTGAACAGGGGAATTATTTTTTTGAAACGCCTAATGTACTGAATCTCATTGAGGATTATTTGAGAAATTTATCCCAGAATCTATCCCCCACAACAACGGATCTGGAAACCCTCTGGCTCAATAGTGAGGCCGTTTTAAAGGCGATCGAATTACAGCATGGTCTTTTGGTAGAAAGGGCTAGAGATATCTATTCCTTTTCCCATCTAACATTTCAGGAATACCTCACGGCCCGCAAAATTGTTGCGACTCCAGCCAAGCAACTTACCCTTGAACTGGAAAGGTTAGGTACTAGAATCTATGACAAAAATTGGCGAGAAGTCATTGCTTTAACAGTGAGCATGTTACCGAAAGCGAATTTTCTTTTGCAGCGAATGAAGATGATCCTTGATGACTCGGTTCAGCAAGATCCAGACTTAATTAACTGTTTAGAACAGATAGAAACGAAGGTCAAGGGATTAAAACTTGCCTATCAACCAGCGGCCATCAGAGCCTATTATTTTACCCTCTTTCTTTACCGAGATTTAAACTTAGCGATCGCCTTGGATGTGAAATTTGGTAGTCAACAAACCCTCTCCAAAGAATTAGCCCTAGATTCGGCCCTCGCTAGAATTTATGGAGATGCGACTAAGCTTCAGGAAAATCCCGATGCTAAAAAGTATTTACATTTTTGTTTTGGACTGGACTTAGAACAAAAATTTTCGCTTGCTCCCGACTTTGCCCAGGCGTTTAAAACGCTCAAGGCAGATTTACCCAGTCTTGAACCATCACGTACAGAAACTCCCTTGAGCATTGCAGATTGGTGGATAGAAAAAGGACAGGATTGGTTAACAAAATTCTGGCAAATGCTGATCCAGTATCGTGGGATTGGACAATATTGGCGGGTTTCCTCTGATAAAATCCATCTTTGGTATCAGTACTATCAAGGCAATCTCTTTTTAGTGGAATGTTTACACAGTGACTGTGCTGTTGATCCTGAAGTTCGTCAATCCTTAGAAGCCAATTTAATGACCGTCCCCCACTAGTTTTTGATAGTAATAGTAATATTAATTTTTATGATTGATTACCGAACTGCTCAGGAATTCCTACCAGGCTTCCAACTTATTCAAGGTGAAAGACGGGATAAACCACTCTTATTAAAATTTCTTCAGCAAACCTATCAGGAATTGTTTCCTGAGCAACAGGACTTCAGCCATTTAATTCAAACGGTGGATCAATATTTTTCGTCTCGTTCTCGTCTCTGGCTAGTGACCATTCAATCTTCTCCTTTAGAACCTTGGAATGCGGATTCAGCGATCGCAGCTCTCTGGATGGGAAATGCGATCAATCAGGTGACAGGTAAACGCTATGCCCACATTTTTATGCTTTATGTTTTGCCTCCCTATCGTCGTCAAGGGATTGCTAAAGCCTTATTGAAAACTGCTCAACAATGGGCCCAACAACGAGGAGATCAACAGATTGGACTTCAGGTTTTTTCCCATAACCAAGCTGCCTTAAACTTGTATAAGCAAATGGATTTTCAGACCCAAGCAGTACTTCTTTTTAAACCTTTGTCTAGCCACCATCAAGCTGATGATTAGAATCCCCTGCCATCGTAGGGAGATAATGGCTCTTTAGCAAAATTGGTTAGGGGTTTCGTTAACCCCCAAATTTGAATAGAATCATTATATTGTTTGCCATTACTGACCTCTGCATTAGCATATAGTCCCCAGTGGGCTCGCAATAAATGCAGGGTACTATTCTGCGATTGTCGTAAATTCCCACCATTAGCTCGAAAAATGGGTTGACCATCCATCCAAACAACCATGAGAGGTTGCTGATAATCGACGTAAACAGTAAATCGCACCCACTGACGCAAGGGCATATAAATGGGATAAATGACACCATTAATGGTTTCCCAGCCGTTGCCATTTTTAAACTGATTAAATTCACCTATATGGGCTAATTCTAAGCGACATTGAGGCCCAACCATTGACATTGTTACAACTTGCCATTGAGGGTTATTTCCTAGTGTTAAGAAGTGCATCCAATCAGTGTTTTTCGCCTTGCTTCTGTCCCAGTCAACCCAAGTATAAAAACGGTTAACAACCGGAATAGGTCTTTGACTCACATAGTCAGGATTGGCTACATCCAGATGAAGAACAGGATAGGCGCGGTGGTTTTGACCATCGGTTTCGGGTCCCGTAATTAAACCTTTGTAGAGATGGTTTCCTTGAATAGGTCGGATATTTTCTGTTTGCGCTTGCTTTTGATTTAAAATTGTCCAAAAGGATTGGCGATACCCTGTCGGTTGACCATTGCGCGAAAACATTCCTGTATTGTAAGCAGGACTGTCCCAGGTAAACCATTCCCCTGGAAACCCTTTTTCAAAACTAGAATACCAAATGGGAATTGCTTTCGGTAATTGGGCAATCAAACTATTACTATTCTCAAAAAAGTCAGATTCTGTAAAACTATTGATGAAATTAGGAATACAAAGAACAATAAAAACAATACAGGTAATTACCCAAAAGACC
>JBEIFD010000633.1:0-2532 GCA_040382535.1 Merismopediaceae cyanobacterium | reverse complement strand
GCAACCCCGACCGCTCCTTCGACGAGAGCTTTCCAGCTTTTACCGCCATTATTGGTTTGATAAATGGCCCCCAAATCGGTGATCATCTCCGCCGTTTGGTTATCCGTTGCAATAATGCTGTAGGGAGAACCAGGGAGTTTTTCACTGAGAGGAATGCGCGACCAGCTTTTGCCACCATCTTCTGTATGGAGAAGAATGGAGGGTTTCCCCGTGATCCAGCCTTCTTGACCCTTAAAACTGACAGCCGTAAAGCTGACTTTTTCATCGCCCAACTCAATCACCCGTTGTTCCCAGTTTTCTCCTCCATCCATTGTTTCAAAGATGCTGGATTTGGTTCCGACTAACCAGCCGTGTTGGGGATCATCCGTAAAGGAAATATCCGCAAAGGTAGAGTCGGTGTCCAGGGTGATAGCTGTCCAAGGATTGTAGCCGAGGGGTTGAACCTTACTACAACTGATACACAATAGAGAAATGGCAAATAAGATAACAATTTGTTTCAATTTTTGCCTTAAAAAATTCATAAACATCTGAAATAAGGCACTCTAATAAACATTGACCGTACCGAAGTCTGGCTTTAAGGATCATGCAAACTATTTTTAGGATTTACAGCCAAAAAGCTGATTTCAATTCAAGCCATAAAGACCAATAAAAGAAATAAAACCTAGAAATAAAGCCCCAAAAATCAATAAATTTTTCTGATCTGGGGTCATGCGATTAAAGCCGAAACCGTAGTTAAGATTTTCCTCAAATCCCGAAGGCGCATCAGTTGCACCAATATTGAAAAATTGTTTGCGTGGAACACTACACACGGGACAATGCCAATTTTCGGGGAGGTCTTCAAAGGGCGTTCCAGGGGGAATCTGCGCTTTGGTGTCGCCTTTTGTTGGTACATAAACATACCCACAGGCACGACATTCGTAACTAGGCGCGGCTTTTTCTACGAGAGTTTTTTCTTGAGGACGATCGCTCATTGCAGAAATAAAGCAAATCTTAAAATATCTGTAACAAATTATGACATAAAAGCATCCCCGAATCGGTTGTCGCGATTATTCCTATGGAATTTCTGAGGGGGGAGGGCGATCGCACGGTTGAATTTTCTAGAGCAACATTTGTAACTGTTGGATTAACTGCGGGGCCTGCATGGCTCCTTCAATGCGTTCAACGGGTTGGCCATTTTTGAATAAAACGAGGGTCGGTAGGGCCTGAATTTGGTATTGGGTGGCGAGTTGGGGATATTTATCGGTATCGATTTTAACGACCTGAACGCGATCGCGGAGTTGAACTCCAACTTGTTCTAGAACAGGAACCATCATTTGACAGGGGCCACACCAGGTTGCATAAAAATCCACTAAGACGGGACGATTAGCATTGTTTAATAGATCTTGAAAACTGGAAAATTGCTTTTTAACGCTCATAATATTGCAGAAAATGGGAAAAGAAATGAATCATTCCGATCATAGCTAATTCTTTTTCCCCTTGGTAGATCAATAAAATAAGTTGAGATGGGCGATCCCCTCAATGATTCCTTAATGCTCGACTTTAGACTAAAAAAGTAGTCAGAGAGGAAATAGAATGACTATTGAGTGGAAAATGAGGAATGAAGAAAAAATCTCAAATTCCATCTAATGAAAATAGAAAAGTTGAAAAAATTCCGTCAAACAGCGTATCAATTGTTGGGTAACGGCAAAGATGCAACGATGGATTTAATGGACGCAGTGCTAGTGACGCGAAGTGTGTATTCCTTTGCAGAACTATCATTATCCCCAGTATTTCGGAGAAAATGGTCTTCCCTGTATGAAACGATGGAAGATTGTCGCCCGCTTCGTCGAGGGTTAATGAAACTGTATGGGGAACAAATTCCTCTAGACAAGAGAGTGATTCTAGCAGGGGATCATACATCGTGGCCAAGGTTAGATGCCAAAACCCTCAAGGACAGAACCTACGAACATGGAGCGAAAGTAATCAGAGGTAAACCAATCACCTTGGGGCATGGATACAGCACCATAGGATGGATACCAGAGCAAGAGGGAAGTTGGGCATTACCGCTATGCCATGAAAGAATTACCAGTTATGAAAACGCCTTAACCAAAGGAGCCTTTCAACTGAAGCAAGTGTGCAAGCATCTAGGAGTAAGACCCATTAGTTTGTGGGATAGTGAATACGGATGCGCTTCTTTTCTCAAGCTAACACAGGATATTGCTGCGGATAAAGTAATGCGACTTCGTCCTAATCGTTGTGTATGGGCGGCTCCTCCTCCTATCGTCAACAAGGGAAAGGGAAGACGCAAAATTCATGGCGAGAAATTTAAGTTTTCTGACCCCGAAACTTGGCCAACTCCTGTGTCAGTCCAAGAAATTGACGATGTAAAATGGGGGAAAATTGAGATTAAGCATTGGACAGGCTTTCATTTTCGACAATCAGCGAACATCCCTATGGATATTATTCTTATCCAAAAGACTTGTCCGAAAATTAAATTTTTGGTAAAAAAGAGAAAGAAATATCCAAAAAGCTAAATAAGAAATGATGACTCCT
>JBEIFD010000632.1:0-2534 GCA_040382535.1 Merismopediaceae cyanobacterium | reverse complement strand
GAAATCCAACGACGGGGGCCATTTTTCAGAAATTGGGCGGCCCACATTTGATGTTGTCCCACATCGGTAGTGTAGTAAGCATGGGGAGCCTGACGACCGACTTCTACAATCACTTCCTGGGGAGAAATACTGCCTTCGTAATGGGGAGCAGTCAGGGGAAAATCGTTTTGCCAACGGTTAATACGTTCTAACCAGGCTTCAGTCTGACCAGATTGGGTCGGAAAATCTAATTCCCTCGTGCGTTGTAACATTTGCTCTAGGACATGGCGCACATCTCCCACAATGGGAACTTCGGGAGTGCGATTTTTGCCCACTTCGGCGGGATCGATATCAATGTGAATAACTTTAGCCTGGGAGGCAAATTCATCCAATTTTCCTGTTACCCGATCATCAAAACGCGCTCCTACTGCAATGAGAAGATCACATTCACTCACTGCGTAATTAGCGTAGGCGGAACCGTGCATCCCTAACATTCCGACCGACAGGGGATGATGTTCGTCAAAGGCTCCGATCCCCATGAGGGTTGTGGTGACAGGGATTTGGAAGCGTTCTGCTAATTCTTGGACTTGGGCATGGGCATTGGCCGCGATCGCGCCCCCACCGACATAGAGCAAGGGTTTTTGGGCCGCGTCGATTAGGTGCAGAGCCGCGTTAATTTGGCGAGGATTCCCCTTCACCGTCGGACGATAACCCGATATATTTACGTCGCCTGGTTCGATGGGAATATAATCACACTCTTCTAAGCCCACATCCTTCGGTACATCAATTAAAACAGGGCCAGGGCGACCAGTACTGGCAATATGAAAAGCTTCAGCGACGATGCGGGACATATCACTGGCATGACGAACCACGTAGGAATGTTTAACAATCGGTAGGGTAATGCCAAAAATATCAATTTCTTGAAACGCATCCGTCCCAATCACAGGCCGTCCGACTTGACCCGTCACAACGACCATTGGAATGGAATCCAAATGGGCTGTGGCGATTCCCGTGACTAAGTTGGTCGCTCCTGGCCCCGAAGTCCCAAAACAAACCCCAACTTTCCCCGTTGCCCTGGCATAACCATCGGCGGCATGGGCCGCACCCTGTTCATGCCTGACCAGAATATGTTGGAGATCGCCCCGCGCTTCAACCCGATAGAGTTCATCATAAATTGGGAGAATTGCCCCGCCAGGATAACCAAAAATATGTTTAACGCCGTGACGATGGAGGCTATCGATCAGGGCAAACGCGCCACTACGACGAATAGAAGGAAGGGTGACAGGAAAAGTTGTTTTGGGAATTGATGAAACCACTGGGCAAACCGTCAACTTTGAGTGAGTATTGAGTGAATATTTTATGGCTTAATTCTCATTGTATTGCTGAGAATTTAACTTTAAAAAGCCTAAAAGTCTTAACTTTATCTAACGTAACAGACTTTACATTATAAAGGATTTTATCTTTTCCGTCGAGAGTTACAATCGAGATTGTCAAATATGATTATTTTATCTGCTTTCTGATACAGTCTTTGGGGAATGATTACAAAATAATGATGATTAATTATTTCAGGATTTCTTGACAAAAAGTGATTATTTTTAATGATTTGTTACAAATTTTCGAGATGAGCTGAATTTTTAATTCGTTTGAGTAACCAGTCAAAACGCGCCTTCGCTAGGGGTAAGTTTTCCAAAAGAACGGGGGATAGTTCCTCGTCAGGATGAACAAAATCTTTGCCAAAATCTAGCTCGGTTAGGGCAATCCGCAAACGACTGGATAAAAAGAGCGCGATCGCCCGATTAAAACGAGCGGCAAAACCCACATCCTGGGAGAGTCGGGACGCTAACAGCGATCGCGGTAGGGAGAGAACGAGAGAATTTTGAGTGGTTTCCACCGTTGCGGAGGGGGGACGACCATCAATAAAAGACATTTCCCCAAAAACTTCTCCTGTGCCGAGGGTTGCAATTTCTTTGGTATTTTCTAAAAAGTTGATCGAGACAATTACCTCTCCTTCCAAAAGAATATAAAGATAATCGGAGGGATTCCCCTCTTGAATGAGGACTGTTTCCGCCACAATATTTTCAATCATGCCAGAGGCAATAATCCAGTCGATGTCATCATCATTAAGTTCCCCAAACAGGAAAAGTATTTTTTGCATCATGATTGATATGGGCGAGAAGATACCAGAATTATAGGATTATTTCTCGTTTTTGCCATTAAACTTCAGGGCTGTTGTAAGGAGACTGGCGATCGCTTTTTTGAAGTGTTAGACAGTTTCAGATCAAGAACGATATAATTAAGTGCCTAACTAAAAGACTGATTTTACCTTAAGTAGTATGAGTAATTTGCTAGAAATTGAACGAGCCGTTAGTCAATTAACCGAAGAAGAACTAGTCGCTTTCCGAGGCTGGTTTGAAAAATTTGATGCAGAAGTATGGGATCGACAAATAGAAGAAGATGTTGCCGCAGGCCGACTTGATAAGCTGGCTCAACAGGCAATACAACATTTACGGGAAGGACGTTGCACTGACCTGTGAAAAATTATCGTGCAACCCCTG
>JBEIFD010000631.1:0-2546 GCA_040382535.1 Merismopediaceae cyanobacterium | reverse complement strand
ATCCTCTTAATGTTTCTTTTGGATCTGATAGTCCTTCGGTATTAGAAGTTTTTGGCAGATCTAGGGGTTGACGACCCTTGGGATTTCCTGCCGCTTCCCTAATTGCCTTTTCATCTATTAAAAGCCAAGCTTCAGTCATTTTTACGGGAATTACACAAACAACAGGCAATATGACATCTTCTTTGATCAAGTTAACGGCTTGATGGATTTCCAATACCCTTTTTTGACGGGATTCTTTTTCTGCATCACGATGAACGAACAACAAATCACAGGGATAAAGGGCGATCGCCTTTTGGATTCTATCTGCCAATTTTTTAGGAGGATTATGGAGTCGCCTAAAGTCGGCCCAGGTTGACTGAATAGGGATGTTAACACCTAGCTCTATCAGTAACCAAGTGAGAATCGGCATTAAGGCACGGTCTGAACTGCCGTCGGTAATCAGAGTATAGCGAATTTCTTTCATAGCTATGACTCTGGAAAAAGGGTTAACTGACGAATATCCTCCCGTTCCCAAACTTTTTTTGGTCTAGTATTTTTCGCTATGGAAGTTTTAGACTGGTTATCCTGTGAAGTTTCATCAAAAATATCATCTTCATCTATGGCTTGTTCATCAATTACAGGATTAAGATAGGACAGTAATTTTCCCATTGAAATAATACTAACATTTTCATCCTCAATATTCGTGCGCCAAGTATGGGGTAAACAACTAAAACGAACTCCTTTATAACGATATTGATTCGCGATCATTTCTTTTAATTCTGCTACAAGTAAACTATCTTCTGGAATCTGTTGAACAACCGCAGGAGAATGGGTATTAATAATCACTTGACGTAGGGGATTATTGACATCTACAGGACTATTTACATCCGTTGCAATGTGTTGTAGTAAATTTAAAATTGCGGGAATTCTTTCGGGATGGATGCCATTTTCAGGTTCTTCTAAGCCCATAACACCTTGATTCTGTGGATCGAGAGAAAGAACCGCTAAGGCTAAAAATCGTAATGTGCCATCACTTAGAGCTTTGGCAGGATGAGGGGTTCCATCTTTTCCAGTCACTAATAAAGTGAGAAGCTGGCGTTTTTCATCTCGGTCAAAACTGACACTCCTAACATCTGTAATTAACTCAGCCAAACTATTGGCAATCTCACTATAAACTTCTTCAATATTTTCATAATCTGATTTTTCTACTAATTCGTGAGCAAGACGATATAAAGCCGCAGGTAAATGGGAACCATCTACTCCTAAAACGGCTTCCGATACGGACATAAAACCATCAGGTTTTCTGAGGGCTGAAGGTTCTAATTGCAGAATGCGCCAGGATTGCATTTCTCGACGGGCTAATAGGGCGGTTGGGCTGTCAGTTGCATTAACAACGGATAAAACAGTTCGAGGCAGTTTCTGTGCTAAAAATTGTTGGGGCTGATTACCTGTCTCATTCTTTTGTCCCTCCTCTGTTTTTTGATCTGGATAAAATAAAACATATCTTGTGGGCAAACGTGTCATTCCTGGTACTTCAACAAAGAAATCTCTTGTCAAAATCAAGGGTTTCTGTTCCAATTGAAGTTTGACAATAGAATTTAGCCATGCTAAAGAGTAGTTAAAATTTAATGCTTGTCCCAATTCAGTTTGCTTAATTGTAATCAAGTATTCTCCTACAATTTCCAGAGAACCTGAAGATGTTAAATAATTCTGAGAATCTACATATTTCAATTCCAGAATGTAACGCAGAAAAGTGCTACTGGCTTCAACTTCTTGACCTAAATCATCTATACCTATTTTAGGGATGATCATTTCCACGTCAAAACTCATGGTTTCGTCATAGCTATCCCCTACCCGATGAAAAAGACTTCTAATATCTGTTGTTTTGCCGCTTTCATCTCGAACTAATTTGGCCGCTTCAATTAAAGAGCGATCGCTTAAGGCACTTAAAAATTGGATAGCATCAAAAAGATTGGACTTGCCCACTCCATTAGCCCCTGCAATACAGGTGAAGGGAGAAAAGCGAATGTCCACATCCACAAGATTCTTAAAACCAGAGACTTTCAGCCTTGTAATCATCCTTTCATTGTATCAGTACGATCACCGATTTTGTAGGGGTATTAATGAAGTGTAATATAGCTTTTTTTATCTCTGTTGGTCTAATTTGTTGATTTTATAAATGCGCTCGCTGTTCCTTTAGTTGATAACGGGAAACCCAACATTCCAAAGGTAAAAATAAGCACTCTGATTGGCTTGCATTCCTTAATCCAACCTCCCGAATTTTTGAGTGTGGTCTATTTGTGATTGAAAAATGCGATCGCCGTATTCAATTTCAAGCAATAAAATTTTGGACGCAAAGAGTCTGCCTAAGTTCAGATTCCAATGCGATAAAAGCGGGCAATTGTTTTAGAGGCTGAAAATCATCAATCAACTCAGCGATTCTCGTAATCGAAACTGTTTGTTGTCTTCGGGGAGCATGACCACGAGCGGTTTCTAATAATCCTTTTAATGTTTCTTTTGGGTCAGATAGTTCTTCCGTATTAGAAGTTTTTGGCAGATTTAGGGGT
>JBEIFD010000630.1:0-2555 GCA_040382535.1 Merismopediaceae cyanobacterium | reverse complement strand
TCTGCAATCAATTCATAACCGTCTTCTTTTTCCAAATAAACTTGCCACAAGGAAGGATAGGCTCTCAACACAACCGCTCCCTCTAGGGGACGAAAATAGTAACTGGTTTCTAGGGTTTTGAGAAATCTTTCCCGTAATGATCGCGCCGCGTAGCCAATACCGACAATGGAAACATCCTCTAGTTGGGGAATTAGCAATACCACAGGGCGATCGCCTGCTAAGTTACAGAGCTTTTCTACCGATTGCACCTCTACTGAAGAAGGGGAAACTAAGAGAAAGGCCTGATCTTCGTCGGAAATTTTCTGATCAACGGGAATATAGCGACTCCCCAAATCACTAATCCGAAAATCCGTTTCTCCCCAATCCCGTCTGGCGAGGGCGGCGGCTCCTGTATCAGGAAAAATGACCTTCAATCCCGATCCATAGTCTTGAAACAGCGAGATAAATTCTAATCCCAAGGATTGGGCTTGGAGGGCAATTTCAGGAATGGCCAACTCAACTTGTAAACGGGTACGTCCATCTGCTACGGCCTGTTTCGTAAAAATAATGGCTTCGGCGATCGCTTCTTCTAAAGATTGGGGAACCATATTGGCAATATTCAATATTCAAGAGTAAGATTTTAGACTAGAACTAGAATGTTCGTTTATAATTTTTGTAATTTTCTGACAGGATCATCTTACTATTATCGGTATCGTCAGTTGTATCATCAGTAATATTGGTTAAGGGTCTTAAGGGCCGCCAACCAGCCTGCCAGAGTGATCGATCCTTCAGTTGCTTGGCATTAACCCAAAAACGAACTCCCGAATCACAACAGGCAACCAATTCGGCAAAAACCCATTCTCCCTGATTCCGACGATTAATAACCTGAAAATGCTGCCATCCCCAGGTTTTATGTTGAGATGTCCACTTTGAACCTAATAGATATGGAAATTTTTGTTTGTTTTTCATCCGCTTATAATTTATCGTTCTCTAATGTAGGACAAGCTATATTATCCCCAAACCATGATTTTCTGATCAGATACTCTAAGATGGGTATTAGAATTTAATAGCGTCAATGCTACTTAACAAAGTCCTATACTAGAGTAATAGTTTTTATGAAATTTTCAGTCCAATCCTCCCCTAATCTCCGCTTTTCTGGCCCTATCGCCCGCGCTTGGGTCGGCAGTCTCTTGCTATTGACAATGGGAATCGCTCCCTTGCCCACTCTAGCTGGTAATCCCTCCTCAAAATCTAAACCTACCACAACAGCGGCTAAGCCTCCCGCTCCTCCCTCTTTAGTCGCTCAACCTGGTGAATCGGACTATCTGCTAGGGCCAGGCGATAGGCTCCGTATGGATGTTTATCAAGTGGAAGAATTTAGTAAAAGTGAATATCAAGTTTTAGTGGATGGAACTCTGAGTTTTCCCTTAGTGGGAGTCATTAAGGTCAACAACATGACCATTCCCCAATTAACGGCAGTTCTTAACAAAGAATACTCGAAATATATTAAACGTCCCCTAATCACCATTGGGCTTCTCCAACCCCGCCCTCTAACTCTAACCCTCGCAGGAGAAATCAACTCTCCAGGTTCCTATACCCTGCCCATCGCCCAGGGACAAAAATTTCCCAGCCTAACAGATGTTATTCAACAGGCAGGAGGGTTAACCCCCTCTGCTAACGTGAGCAATATCGTCGTACGACGCACGAGTACTCCAGGGGGCAGTCCCCAAACCCTTAACCTCAATCTGTGGGAACTCCTACAAAAGGGAAATAGTAGTCAAAACATTACGATGAGGGATGGAGATACCGTCATTATTGCCAGTGAAGATAAGACTGACCCCAATCAAGTCCGCCAATTAGTTGATGCCAACTTTGGTATCCGCTTTGATTCAGAAATTAACGTCGCCGTGGTCGGGGAAGTCTTTCGCCCAGGAGCCTATAAACTCAGTCCCACCAGGGCAACCAGTAATATTCAGGAAGTAGGGGGAGCAGGGGGAACTGGTCAGAACACCGCAAACCAAAATGGTGTCCGTCAACCCGTCCGTTTAACCCAAGCCCTCCAAGAAGCGGGAGGTATCAAACCGATCGCGGATATACGGAATATAGAAGTCCGTCGTCAGAACCGTTCAGGAAAAGAAGAATTGATCACCGTGAACCTGTGGGAACTCTTAGAACAGGGCGACTTGGATAAAGATTTAGTTCTACAAAATGGCGATACAATTTCCGTCGTTGAAGCAAAAAGCCAGACTTCGGAACAATTTGATACATTAGCAACGGCCAACTTCGCGCCCAAGAGCATTCGAGTCAATATTGTCGGAGAAGTCAAAAGTCCAGGGATGAAAGAACTGCCTCCCAATACGACCCTCAACCAAGGATTGCTAGCGGGTGGTGGTTTTGATCCCCGAAGAGCAGATCGAAGTAATGTGGAGTTGGTTCGTCTGAATCCCAATGGAACGGTGACGAAAAAGAGCATCACACCTAATTTCGGAGAAGGCATTGATGAAGCAAACAATCCAACTCTCCGCAATAATGATGTCATTGTGGTCAACACCAGTGCCTTGGCTTCTACAACGGAT
>JBEIFD010000629.1:0-2556 GCA_040382535.1 Merismopediaceae cyanobacterium | reverse complement strand
GTCGGATCTTGTCCTTTGTAGCTAACTTTGAAAATTTTAGTCGGCCCTGTGGTAGCAGATTTAACCCACTCCACTTCAAAATTGTCTCGTAAATCTTTCCAAATGGCATTAATGGGTCTACGGGAAATTTTTTTGCTGACATCTTGGGCAATGCGGAGAGTCATGCCAGGACTTTGTAAAAAGATTAAATTAGTTGGATAATCCAATGAAACTAAGGCTTCTTGGGGTATTCCTTCTGTGCGAGTTAGAGTAGATGAGTTACTCAGTTTTCCAGCTGCGGTGATGGGTTCTACTAATAAATAAAAATTCCCTTTATAGATTGAAGGCTTCATAAAGGCCATCACTAGGGCGACAGTTGTGGCAAAAAAGGTAAAGCCACCAATCCACCAAATTCTACGCAGACAAAATCGGAGAAACATCTGCCAAAAATTATTTTTAGGCGGTGATGGTAGCATTTCTTCGGTTTCGGCGATCGCAGGGAATAAGTCGTTTTCTACCACGGTTTTTACCTAATGACTGAAATAAAAAAGCTACATTGTTTAGTAATTAATGATAAAAAAATTAAACAACTAACTTGAATGGACAGAGACAGATAGGGTTGAAACTAATTTGACACCAAATTCTTCTTCAAAGATTCCTTTTTTATAATCTAAATTCCATAATTCTAAGGCACAATCATCCTCCGACTGAGCGGGGACAAGATGAAGATGAAGCTTTTTATATTCTGGGTCATATTTACAATCAAAACCTTGGATGGCTCCAATTTGCCGACGATCTAAGGCAACGGCAAGGCGAAGGATGGCACTGAGTTGTCGAACAATCAGACGGTTAACCTCCGATAACTTCATATAGCATTCATGTCGTTTTTTAGGTTTACTACGTCGATGATAACGCGCAATATTCGCAATCAATTCTAGCTCAATTTCCGTAAAACCTAGCAACTCAGCGTTACGAATGAGGTAATAGGAATGTTTATGGTGGGAGGAATGACTAATATAAACGCCGCAATTATGCAAGACCGCCGCCGCCCAGAGCCATTCTCGCTCTATTTTTCCCCAGTTATGCAACGTTCCTTGAAGTTGATCAAAAAGAATCAGGGCAAATTGAGCCACTCTTTCACTATAGCCCAGGTCAGTTTGGTATTTATGGGCAATTTTCAAGACACTCCGTTGACGAATCTCTCCTTGAAAACGAAGACGGTTTTCGATTAAACCGTGAGTTAACATCCAATCCACAATCACGCCTTCTCTCAAGGCACGTTCACAAATAGTAATCGTCTCCAGATTGAGCATATTCATGGCTTCGAGGAGAATCACTGCGCCCGCCAAAATAATTTCAGCCCGTTTATCGGACATCCCTGGTAGGGCAAAACGTTGCTCATAGTTTAGGCTACTTAACCGTTTTACCCAGTCTCGGATTTCCTTACGAGTGAGTTGATAGCCATGCAGAGGGTTGGGAATTTCCCGTTGTTGACTGAGGGCATTGAGAATGGCAAGGGTTTCAACGGTTCCCGATGTCCCCACTAGGATAATATTTTCACTTGTTTTTAGATAATGGCGTAGTTCATCAATGGGACGTTCTAGCATTCCCCTGGCGTAGGCTCTGAGGGCCATAAATTCTGTTGGACTAATGGGATCAGTACGGATGAAGTCGCGAGTGAGACGGACGGCTCCAATTTTTGTGCTACTGAGAAAACGGGGTTCCTGGCTATCGCCTAGAATGATTTCAGTTGATCCACCGCCAATGTCAATAATAATATGGGGCTGATTGCGGAAATCCATGCCCGATAATACGCCTAAATAAATTCTCCGCGCTTCTTCTTGTCCTGAGATCAGGTCAACATTTAGTCCAACTTCGGTTTCGATGCGGATTAAAAATTCGTAGCCGTTACTGGCTTCCCTGGTGGCACTGGTGGCGACGGCAATAATATGATCGACATTGATGCTCGTAGCCAGATCCTTACAGCGTTTTAACGCTGCGATCGCCCGTTCCATTGCGGGTTGACTGAGATTGCCCGTTTTCGGATCTCTTTCCCCCAGTCGAACGGTATCTTTTTCCCTGGCGATAATGGTAAAGGCCGCTAAAACGGGATCAATGCGGACAATGACCATGTGGACGGAATTGGTTCCAATATCGATCGCAGCTAAAACACAGGGATCGAGAGAATTCGGGTTTGTCGCAGAAACAGCGATCGGATTAAGGGCATTATGAGAATCCAGCATCATGGCGGCTATCGTCAACCTTTTGGGATGAATTGAGATTGAATCTTCCTGAATAACGTATTTTCTTGCAAGCAGCTTGACATACCGCAGTTTACATTGGTGGAACGTAGAAGATCTTTGTAGGGACATAATATATTATCTTCTTACCCTACACGTACCCCAGCTAAATTATTTACCCCCTGACAATCCTTATGTCAATACCTTTGCCAAAATAAAAGCCTGCAAAAATTTTGGCAAAACTCGCAAAATCCCCCACACATAGATGTTTGACTTGAAAAGTAACACTAAGTCTCAAACCCTTATAGTACAAAGGATACATTAAAAAAAACCTTTC
>JBEIFD010000628.1:0-2558 GCA_040382535.1 Merismopediaceae cyanobacterium | reverse complement strand
TTGTCCTGGATACTAATGGAAAATTTTTGTCCTGCTTGCAGATGTAAAGAATCTCTAATTTCTTCGGGAATAGAAATTTGATATTGTTCCGATAAAGTTACTTCTAACATAGGTTTAAGTGAGTTGGGGAAATACACTGAGGTTACTTTGTCTGAGAATTTGAATAATTGACTACTGGGGGAACGGCTGGTTCAACAATTTTCCAGCGATCGCGGTTATTTCTTTTGGCATATTCAGTAAAGGCACGATTATAGGCCGTAGTTGGCTTTTGGCTTTCTGAATCTTTTAACCATTTTTGATAGGCTTCGGGAGATTCAACGACGACATCGCTTTGCATCGCGGCAAAATAAGTTCCACTATATTGGGAATCCCTCAGACGATATTTTCCTTCCCGAATGGGAGTAAATTCAAAATCAATCACTTGACCCGGAATAATGTCTTGTTTGAGACGAAAAGCAGGGATAAAAAAGCCATGAATGACATCAGATGAGTGTAAAGCCAGTTTGACCCGTTGATTGTTGGGTAAATGGAGTTCCGTACTGGTCACGTCGCCATAGCGAAACTCCCACGACCATTGACGAGAAAAAACTTCAATATTTTCAGTGGTTTCAGGCTGGGGATCATTTTCTAACGATGCGGCTTGGGCAGAGGCCATCATGTGGACGTGTTCCATCGGCCCTAACACTGACATTTGATCATAAATTTGGTAACTGTAAAACGCAATCCACATTACTAAGGCTAAGGGGATCGCTGTCCAGATAATTTCTAATTTGACATTTCCTTCAATGGGCGGGCCATCACTTTCATCGTATTTATCAGCGCGTTGAAATAGAATCGAATAACTCAAGGTTCCAACGACTCCTAGAAAGATAAAGGTTCCTAACGCGGTCAAAAAGCTAAATAAATTGTCAATCAAGACTGATTCAGCCGATGCCTGGGGGGGAAACCAACTATAGGCAACCTGTCCCATCCACAAACTCACCAGGGCGATCGCGATCGCGACTATCACTAAAATTAAAATTGTCCGAATTTTCATAAAGTCTCCTATGATCTCAAAGCGTTAAGATCTTTGCCCATTCTCAAGAGGCGATCGGCGGTGATGTGAACCCCAAATTCAGAGGCGAGTTGCGCTCCTAAAGTCCCATGCACAAACATAATTCCAAAAATTGCCAATCCCGCCACTAGATAACCCCAATCCACTTGTCGGGCCATATCTTTGCGCCAGAGAAAGCGTTGAAATCCCCGCCAGATAGTCATGCCCACAATCAGTGCCAGGAGCAGAACACCCCCCACGCCATGCCAGATCATCGTTTCCATTGCCTCTAGACCCCATGCACTTTTCACATTGCTATCGGGAGAGGCTAATAAAATTTCATAAAAGCCGAAACCTACCGTAAAAAAAGTAATCACGGCAGAAGCCAGCATATTGTACCAACCCACATCAAAGAAGTTTGACCGCGTGGCAGGAATGGCCAGAAATTTGAACACGGATTTTTCTAGGGGAAAAAAGACTCCTACAATATCAAAGGCGATCGCGACAATAAATAAGCCCAAAGTGAGGTGAACTAAGTTGGGATGAATCGGGACGACGTAGGGCAAACCATTGGAACCCAATTGACCATTTAATTGTTCAATCAACGCATCATTCATAGCAAACCGCCCTCCTTAAAAGCTTCGACAACGGGAACCGTATGCAGTCCATAGACCCAAACCAACAAGTCATCGAGATAGACCTGAAAGAAAACCAGTCCCGTCAACACGACCCCCATTCCCAAAAAAGAAACTGGTAAGATCTTGGGATCACGAATGCGAATAACGTAACGCCAGCCCGTAATTGCCGCTAAAATTCCTGATAACGACCAACCAATCAGGGAATGGAGATTTAAGGTTTTTTCCACATCGGCGTAGGGATTGGCTAACCCTGCTTCAATTTGCCCAAAAATAATGGCGATAAAAATAGAAACCGTTGCAAAAAAGTAATTCCACCAACTCACTTCGTATAAACGGGAATTACGGGTAAAATAGCCGATCGCATCACATAAAACCGCAAATAAAACCATCGCGATCACAAAATGAACCACAATCGGATGAATCGTATCAGGATAGGGTAAATTATGGTCGTTCAGGGGAGGGAGAAGATTCTCAAACATGGTACTTTTGGGTATTTAGAACTACGAATCGTCAGAAACTTCTTGCTTGGCGGAGATTAATTGTCGGAACCAATTTGATCGACTGATATTTTGCCAAAGTATAACGCAACCAGTCCCTAACATCCACAACAGACCCAAGCCATTCAGTAATACATAAAGCGGCTCAAGGGTTGTCCCGAAATATTCCCCTTCATGAATCACCATTAAAAAATGTAACTGATCTCGATTAAGTCCTAGCCAACTTTTCCCCAACCGATAGGAAACTCCCGTAAAAACAGTAACGGTTAGGGGGAGCAATACAAGGGGGGCTACCTTACGATGTAGTGTGCGGAATTGTCGAATATCCATTTATTGGGAGTGATGAGCTAAACCACTCATATAAACACAAATAATCAGAGTTATTAGTAA
>JBEIFD010000627.1:0-2563 GCA_040382535.1 Merismopediaceae cyanobacterium | reverse complement strand
TAAATTGCCACTACGTCGATCGCTGCTTTACCTATCATGCGGTCGAACATCAGCATCAACAACTCCATTTAACCGAATTTCCTGACTTTGATCCCACTGAACCTAGTATCAACGTCAATATCCGTCCCCAAAACGATTATATCGAAATGGAATGGGATGTGGTAGGTTGTGAGAGTTTTTTACGGGAAAACGGCAAATGGGCAAGGTTGCGCCCTGGTGAAGCGATTCCGACTTAGATTCATTGGGGGTGATCTCTAGTTGATAAAAGATTCTGTGATCAAGGTTCTACGGAAAATTCATATTGATCAAGCTTTGCCCCAAATTGCCGCCATCGTTCCTTCTGTCAATGCCAAAGTCCGTAGGCTCAAAATAATTCCTGCTCCTTTTTCTTTCCATCGCGATCGCCTCGGCTAGGTGTTCTGCCCACTCACTTTTACCTGAACGAGAAGGGCCAGTCACCAAAATGAGATTTCCCACTGAATTTTCCATTACATCTGGGATTGGAGATAATTTTGTAGGCCGATTTTTTCAATCAAACCCAATTGTTTTTCTAGCCAATAACCGTGATCTTCTTCCGTATCTGCCAGAATTTTCAGCAAAATTTCCCGCGTTTGGTAATCCTGTTCCTGCTCACAAACGGCGATCGCGGTTTTCAGATCCCCAATCACTTTATACTCAAATTCCAGATCATTTCTCAACATTTCTGGCACGGTTTTGCCAATATTTAAACCATCTTGCTGAGATAAATCAGGTATTCCCTCAAGAAACAGAATCCGTTCGATTAAAGCGGCCGCGTGTTGGGTTTCATCAGCCATTTCGTGGTTAATTCGTTCATAGAGCTTAGTTAAGCCCCAATCCGCATACATCCGAGAATGGGTAAAATATTGATCCCGTGCCGCTAATTCGCCCCGTAACAGCAAATAGAGTTGTTCTAAAACTTGAGCTTTACCTTTCATAAATTTTGTTTCCTTAAAAAAATTAGATCAACAATTACATCATGGACTGTAAGAAATTCGCTAAACCCGATTGTTCAATCAGCCAACGTTGAGATTCTAGCCAATCGATCTGCTCTTCGGTATCTTTTACCAATTTTTCGAGCAAATCCCGACTGACATAATCCTGACAAGACTCACAAATCTGCACCCCAGCCGCTAATCCATCCCGTAGAGACTGAGAAACCTGAAGATCATTGTCTAATAATTCGGGTACATCTTCTCCAATTAAGAGCCGTCCCAAATCCTGAAGATTGGGCAATCCTTCCAAAAACAAGACTCGTTCAATCAATAAATCCGCCTGTTTCATCGCCTTGATGGAGTAGCGGTACTCTTTTTCATTGAGTTGATCTAATCCCCAACTTTTACACATCCTCGCATGGAGGAAATATTGGTTAATCGCCGTCAATTGACCCTTCAGAGCGTCGTTTAGCTGACTTTTTACGTCTGGATGACCTTGCATTCGGTTTGATCCCCCATCTCATTACTGAAATTACTCTCTTTATCATACTTGACGAAAGATCTTAGATGCAACATAATGATAATTATTCGCAGTAAAGCGATCAAATTTTTCAAGATCGTTTTTGGTTAAACGTCTTTTTATTAAGGTATTTCAGTCTAGGGAGTATTTCTGTGTACGTTTGTATTTGTCACGCTGTTACAGAAAAAGATATTCAAAAAGCGATCGCCAACGGAGCCAGTTCCGTCGCCATGTTGTCAGAATCCACCAGTTTAGGAACTCAATGCGGCCATTGTACTGACCATGCCCATGAAATGATCACTAAACGCTGTCAAAAGTCCGAATAAGTCTGTTAGGTAAAGCTTGAAATTAAAAGTAGATTATGGTAATGACAGCGATCGCATCAAACAGAGTCATTAAAACAAGTACAAACAGGACAATTCGAGTGAATCATCTATTGATTGTCTAACTAAGGTGTTTCAACCCCACTGCCATTGATTTTCCTTAACCTCAGCTTGAATCTGCTCTTGAGCTTCAAATGTAAGCTCCCGTCCAATTACCTCTCCTCCTAAAATATCCTCTAATTCCTTTGTTAAATCCAAACACGATGTTCCCTGAACGCCCTGGACTTCGATTTTGACTTGTCCGTTTTTTTCAATAAAGACATTAATTTCTTGTAGTTCCATAGCTTGACTCCTTAAATCATTCGACGAAGGACTAAATGAATACGGCCTTCTTCTTGAACTTCTTCTGTGACAAGGGAAAAGCCTTGTTCCTGTAGTTTGGCAGTGGCAGCATGATAAGCATAGCGTTGATAAACGGTTTGAAGAAATTTTTCTTGTTTGATATCTTTAATTCCCCACCAATCTGCGATCACTTCGTAGCTATTACCTGATTTACGGAAGCCAATATCATAGTTGCGGTTAGAGGTAGTGATTTTAATTTCCGCAGTGGTTTTGTTGCCTGCATAGCCAGCAATTCTAAATTTAGCGTTAGGTAAGGGTTGTAGAAAAAAGGATAATGGGAAAGGAGAACAAAATTGAAAACAGGAGGCAAAAAAGATGCAAGGGATAATTAGTATGGGTGGAGTTATAGCTTACTTGTTAGCAGG
>JBEIFD010000626.1:0-2567 GCA_040382535.1 Merismopediaceae cyanobacterium | reverse complement strand
CGCTGCCATCACTCCGATGGGCACAGCCATTACTGTTGCTAAACCGACCACAATTAAAGTACCAATAATCGCATTAGCCACGCCGCCGCCTTGTAATCCAGGGGGAGGTGGTAATTTGGTTAATAAATCGAGATTGAGATGACTAAAGCCCTGGGCCAGAACGTAGGTTAAAACGGCAAAAAGGGGAATTAGGGTGATAACAATACAAGCCCCCGCCAGTCCAGTCATAATAATTCCAAAGAGAGAACGGGGATTACCGTTTTTCTTTTTGAGTTGATTCCCCAAGTTTCGAGAATTGCTTGTTTCTTCTAGATTAGCCATAAAATTATGTTAGATTTCAAATTTTTACCAAGCTTTAAACAATTGATGAAAACTGAATAACTAGCCATTATCAATTGTTAATTATCAATTAACTATATTTTGCTTTCACTTTATTAACAATTAATTCAGCAAAAATATTAACCACTAAAGTCAATACCATTAACACCAAACCTGCGTACATCAAGGCAGAAACCTGCATTCCCGACGCTTCAGCAAATTGATTCGCTAACAAAGAGGCGATCGTATTAGCAGGATCGAGGATAGAAGCACTCAGACGATGGGAGTTTCCAATAATCATTGTGACGGCCATGGTTTCTCCCATTGCTCTCCCCAACGCTAACATAATTCCCCCGACAATCCCTGAAAATGCCGCAGGGACTAAAACCCGAAAAATGGTTTCCCAACGAGTTGCCCCTAATCCAAAAGAAGCTTGGCGCAATTCGGGAGGCAAGGTTGCTAAGGAATCCCGCGCGATCGCGGTAATAATGGGCAGAATCATCACCCCCAAAATCACCCCCGCAGGAAACATACCAGGCCCGACAGGAACACTACTAAACAGAGGAAACCAACCAAAATTAGCATTTAACCAAACACCAAGGGGTTTAAGGAGAGGAATTAGTACAAAAATGCCCCATAAACCATAGACCACACTGGGAATCGCCGCCAACAGTTCCACCAAGAAAACAAAAACCGTGCGAATATTCAAAGGAATAAAATCTTCACTCAGAAAAATTGCGGTTCCCAAACCCAAAGGAACGGCAATCAACAAAGAGAGCAAGGCACTTATTAGGGTTCCAGAAATAACGGGCAAGGCTCCATAGACATTTTTAACAGGATCCCATTCTGTTCCGACCAGAAATCCTAATCCCGATTCTCTGATCGCTGGCATAGAATCAAAGGCGACGACTAAGCCAATCAGTAACAAAATGACTCCAATGCCCACCGCGAAAATTAATGTTAGCGATCGAAAAATCGATTCCAGCCTTTTTTCAGACATAGAACGGGATTTAATTGGATTTGAAGTCGAAATAGTTGGGGAAGTCATACAAATAATGTCAATTTTGGATTTTAGTGGTGATTATCGGAATAAATCCGTTAATTGAGTAGTGAATATTATCTTTTAAGAATATCCACTACGTTTTTTCTACTTGACTGAGATTTGGAAATCAGGGCTAATGGCATCGGCGGCGGCGGCAACTTTTTCAACTACCGTAGCGGGTAGGGGAACATAGCCGAGTTCTGCACTCTGCTTCTGCCCTTCCGTTAAGCCGTATTGAATCATCGCTTCCATTGCCTTCGCTTTTTCGGGATCGTCGTATTTTTTGAAAACGAGCATCCAGGTATAGGTGACAATGGGATAGGATTTTTCGCCGTCAGGATTGGTAATAAAAGCGCGTAAGTTTTCAGGAAGTTCCACTGTTGCTAGGGTTTCCGAGGCACTCGTTTCATTGGGTTCAACAAATTGCCCTGCTTTATTTTGCAGACTCGCCATCGTTAAACCATTGTTTTTGGCATAGCCATATTCCACATAACCCAAAGCTCCCTGATTTTGTTGAATACTCGCAGTCACACCTTCATTCCCTTTGCCACCGATAAATTTCCCTTTGGCAGTGGGCCATTGCACACTTTTACCATCGCCAATAGAAGATTTCCATTCGGGACTAATCGCACTTAAGTATTTAGTGAAAACGCCTGTTGTACCACTACCATCGGAACGGTGAACAAAAGTAATGGGAGAATCGGGTAATTTTAAGTCAGGGTTATCTGCGACTATTTTTGGGTCATTCCATTTAGTGATTTTGCCTAGAGCAATATCCGCTAAATTGGCTTGAGAAATTTTAAGTCCTTCCACGCCAGGTAAGTTATAAGCCATAACAATACTCCCCGCCGTCATCGGTAACATCAATACGCCCTTACTAACCTTGGCAATTTCTTCGTCCTTCATGGCGACATCACTCGCGCCAAAGTCAACGGTGTTTTTGGTAAATTGTTCGACTCCTGCACCACTACCGACGGATTGATAGTTGACCTGGATCTTGGGGACAACCTCGTTGAGTTTGACAAACCAGTTTTGATAAAGAGGCGCGGGAAAACTTGCTCCAGAACCTGTTAAACCCACATTATTTTTTAAATCGACATTAATGGCATTAGCGGCTGGCTGATCGCCCGTTGGTGCTTTGGTATCACCCGTGTTTGCTGTATCGGTTCCCCCGCCTCCACAGGCGGTCAAGCTAAGGGCAAGTGTT
>JBEIFD010000625.1:0-2571 GCA_040382535.1 Merismopediaceae cyanobacterium | reverse complement strand
GGAGAAGTTTATACCGAAACACCTTGTTATACGATTAATCGAGGTCGTTGTCCTGATGTCGCCTATTTAACCCCTGATTTGTTGGCGGAACATGGGGATTTTAATGTACTTCCCCAGAGTTTCCCTTTGATTGCAGAAATCGTTTCACCGACGGATAAAGCAGAGGATATTTTTGCTAAAGCTAATGAATATTTATCATCGGGATGTGAGGAAATTTGGTTGATTTTTCCAGAAAGTCAATGGGTCATTATTATTACTTCAGACGAACGCTTTCTTTTTACGATAGGGGAACAAGCAGCCACTCAAATTATCTTACGCGGCTTTAAGATTTCTATCGATGAATTATTAATTTAATACGTTTTATTAGGGTTAACAACAAGAATGTTGGAATTATTTAGATGGCTTAATATTTTTTTGAGGATTAAAGGATAAATCATGTTGAGCATGATGCAAAGAAACGCCTAATTTTTTGGAAATCCAAACTTCTAGATTCCGAAGCGAATAGGAAGGGGCAGCATTCCCCAGTTCGACCATTGGTTCTACCAAAATAGTGAACATTCCTAATCTATTTCCCGCTAAAACATCCGTAAATAGGCGATCGCCGACCATTGCCACTTGGGAAACAGGCAGATCCATGTGTTGAACGGCATGACGTAATTTTCGACGAGAGGGCTTCCCTGCACCGAAAAGATAGGGAAGATCCACCGATTTTGCGATGCGGCCAATTCTATTTTCACTAATATTGTTACTGACCAGCCAAATCGGCAGAATCGGACGAATTTCAGCTAACCAATCGTGTAATTCCTCAGAAACGTCGGTTTCCTTAAAAGAAACTAAGGTTTCATCGACATCCAGCACCAATCCTTTGAGATGGTAAAAACGCAAAGTTTCTGGACTCAGATGGGTAATGGTTTTCCCTAAAGTCAAATCAGGCTGGAGTAGTTTTGCCTTAGTCATGGCAGTATTAATGAAATAAAAATTAATTCTTTAAGCACGCTTAGATTCCCATGATACTCGAAAGATGGCGTAGAGTTCATAAAAATCATCAAAATACTCGATAAAGCCAGATTTTTACCAATCAGGAATATTCTTCAAGCTAAGATAAATTTTTTTCAAATTCCTCTAGAGCTTCTACCCAGCCGATCGCCCAAGCCTTTTCAATCGTTTCAGAAATCATTTGAATGAGAGGAAGATCAGGGAAAATAGGGCTAAAATCCGATGAAATATATTCCTCTGATTCTAAAAGATAAATTTGCAATTTCTCCTGGCGATAAATCCAAAGTTCAGGAACTGCGATCGCCAAATAAGCATTAAGAGTGGTTTTAGAGGCGACATCAATTTCGATGGCCAAATCGGGCGGCGGATCACCTGCTTGTAGCCTGCGTCGTCCAATCATTTGTTGATAATGTTGAATATAAAAACAAGCATCGGGTTCAACACCCGCGACATTTTCCTGTTTAAAAGTAGTGGAACCAAAAGGCTCATATTTTCTGCCCGAATGTTTCAGCAAAATTTTGACCATATCAGAAATTAAATCTTTGGGCTTTTCGTGTTCGGGTAAAGGAACCATAATTTCCAGGGTATTTTGACTGTAGGCAATACGAGAAATTCTTTTTTCACCCAGATCTTGCAAAATAGATTCAAATTCTGACCAACTGATCTGGGGAATCGTAACAACACTCCCCGAATCTAGTTGCATTTGGCTAACGGGCTTAAGAACAGGCGAAAGAATAGCCATAGTATTTAAAATTTCTTCATCATGAGATTTTAATTTTAGCGATCGCGTTACTTTTTAGCTTGTACGACTTGCAAACTGCCTCCTGCATAAAACACCTGTTTGCATTCCCGAAATCCGATCTTTTCCAATTGATTTACTAAATCCGTTTTGATTAATTGCCAAGCTGTTTCTGTTTCAAATAACCAGAGAAAAAGGGCTAACGGGGGCCAAAAGAGCGGATTGCGGGGTTGATGTAAATCAATAAGCGTGAAAATGCCGTTGGGTTTGAGGACTCGATAAACTTCTTGGAAAATTTGCTCTAATTGTGGCTCTGTCATTTCATGGAGCGCGACGCTGGTATGGACGACATCAAACACGCCATCGGCAAAGGGCATGGATTCCGCTAAGGATTGGACATATTCGGCAGTAGGAGCAATTTTAGCGGCTCGTTTGAGGGAAACAGGGGAAGCATCTAAACCCGTCACTTGTTGGGATTTTTGCGCTAAAAATTGGGTCGCTTGACCACCGCCGCAACAGAGATCGAGAATTTTACTTTCTGGGGTTAGCTCTAGACCCTCTAGGGGCAATTGATGAAATCTCGTTTCTCCCCCAACGCCCAAAGCCGCGATCGCGGAAATGGTGGCATAAAGCCAAGGATACTGATAACTCCAGGTTCTGAAAATAGTTGCCATTGATATTCTTAATTATTTGATGGATAAATCTCTTCCCTTTTTCCCATAAATTGTTACACTTGGTAAAGATTCTGAAAATCTTTCTCATTAACATAACAGCTATGGGTCGTGTTGGGGTATTACTGCTCAATCTAGGAGGGCCAGAGAAATTAGAGGATGTTC
>JBEIFD010000624.1:0-2574 GCA_040382535.1 Merismopediaceae cyanobacterium | reverse complement strand
CGGAAAAAGTCAAACAGGATAAGATGGCTCAATATTGGTTGCTGTTGCAGTCAATCAATTTTTCCAATGGAGCTAAAAATATTATTGATAACAAAATTACTATAGCAATTAATAAAATTAATAGTACCGAAGAACTAGAGACGAAAATAGACATTATTAAAAATCTGAAAACAGATGCTATAGAAATACTTCAATTCAGACCCAGTGAAATTGACAATAATTCTTTGTTATTGGCTTTAGCAATATTAGAAGATTTTTATCAAGGAGTATTTTGGTTCGATAATATTGAGAAATCAAGAGCAACTCAAGAAATTTACTGGTCAGTTCTTTATTCGTGTGTTGACCATTTAGAAGGTGTCTTGTTTAGATTAAAGCAACTTCAAAATCTAACTGAAGATTATCATGAAAGTGGGAGAGAAATTCTAACGTTCATTGGAGCAATTTTTGATAAAATTTTACAGGCCGAAATGAATGAGTATCAGGAACAAGAAAATTTTAAGAATGAACAGGTAGCTATCAGAAGAACCTTGTTATCAGGATTAGAATTACTTTATTTGATTCAAAAACAATTTGTTTATACTCAAAAAAAACAAGAAAAAATACTTGCCCTAAAAAACCTTAAAAGTAAGATAGACTCCAGAAAAATTAAGGGACGAAAGGAAACACAAGATAGTATTGACTTTGAAAAAAGCTTTTATGAAACAATGGATAGTTTTAGGCAGAATGGATGGAAACTCTATACTAATGAATAAAATTAGACTCAATGATAATTTTAATAGATTCAGGAATTTTGGGGATTTTATCTAATCCGAATGAGTCAGAGCTTAACACTAAATGTGAAGAATGGCTTTATAACAAAATCACTAAAGGATGCACCGTTGTAACTTATCAAATATGTAAATACGAAGTCAAAAGAAGCCTGATACTTTGTCAGAAGAAAAATAGTTTACAAACAGAAGGACTTGAGAAATTAGCAGAGCTAGAGAAATTAATTGATTTTATTCCGATTACTGAAGAAGATATTGATATTGCCTGTCAATTATGGGCAAATTCTATTATTGAAGGAATTCAAGTCGCTCCACAACAGGACATCAATTTTGATCTCATCATTTGTTCTCAATGGCAGAGACTAAAAACAGAAAGTCCAGGTAGAGAAATCACGATCGCCACCCATAACATAAGACATTTGAAAAGATTTGCCCAGGCGGAATTATGGGAAAATTTGTAAATTGTCGAAATATCTATTCTATATAATGATAGGCTTAAAGGTTGAATAACTGATATCCCAGCATTCCGCGCTTATCCCTCAAAACTGTTAATAACAATTTCAATGCACCATGGCCAGAATTAACGATAATTATCTAAAATTGAAAGCAGGCTACCTTTTTCCTGAAATTGCTCGTCGGGTCAATGTTTTTGCCCAAGCTAACCCCGATGCAAAAATTATTCGTTTAGGCATTGGTGATGTCACCGAACCCCTACCCCAAGCCTGTCGCGATGCGATGATCCAAGCGGTTCAGGATATGGGCGATCGCAACTTATTTAAAGGCTACGGGCCAGAACAGGGTTACGCTTGGTTACGGGAAAAAATTGCCCAACAGGATTTTCAAGCAAGAGGTTGTGACATTGATGCCTCAGAAATCTTTATTTCCGATGGTTCTAAGTGCGATACAGGCAATATTCTCGATATTTTTGGCGACGATAATATCATTGCGGTGACAGACCCCGTTTATCCCGTTTATGTGGATACCAATGTCATGGCGGGACATACGGGAGAAGCCAACGAGAAGGGAGAATACGAAGGTTTTGTTTATTTACCCATTTCTGCGGAAAATAACTTCACCGCTCAAATTCCCACCGAAAAAGTTGATTTAATCTATCTCTGTTTCCCCAATAATCCCACAGGTTCCACCGCCACAAAAGAGCATTTACAAGCCTGGGTAAATTATGCCAAAGCTAACGGTTCCATTATTTTCTTTGATGCCGCCTACGAAGCCTTTATTACCGATCCCACGCTTCCCCATTCCATCTATGAGATTGAAGGAGCCAAGGATTGCGCGATCGAGTTTCGCTCTTTTTCTAAAAATGCAGGTTTTACAGGAACTCGTTGTGCCTTAACCGTTGTCCCCAAAACCTTGAAAGGCAAAGCGTCTGATGGCTCGGAAGTAGAACTTTGGAAACTCTGGAATCGTCGTCAATCCACTAAATTTAATGGGGTTTCCTATATTGTTCAACGGGGAGCCGAAGCGGTTTATTCCCCAGAAGGTCAAGCTCAGGTTAAGGATTTGGTCGGTTTCTACATGAACAATGCTCAAATTATTCGAGAAAAATTAACGGCGGCCAATTTAGCGGTTTATGGTGGTATTAACGCGCCCTACGTTTGGGTTAAAACCCCTCATGGTTTATCCAGTTGGGAATTTTTTGATAAATTATTAGAAACCGTTAATGTCGTTGGAACGCCAGGTTCGGGCTTTGGGGCGGCGGGGGAAGGTTATTTCCGCATTTCTGCCTTTAATAGTCGAGCCAATGTAGAAGAAGCGATGCAACGTATTACCGATAAATTTACGGTTTAAT
>JBEIFD010000623.1:0-2582 GCA_040382535.1 Merismopediaceae cyanobacterium | reverse complement strand
CGCTCTAAGATTAAAAAATTTGGGATGCTTTTTGTAGCGCGATCGCCCCATACAGGTTGGACAATGCGGACTCTGTTGGCAACCACCCATATTCCCCTAAACCAAGTTTCTGCAACTCTTACGCCTGAATTAATGAGTCTTAAACTGGATTTATTAGTGCAGACTTTACAAGATGATTTTGGGCTTGCCTATCCGACTATTGCGATCGCGGGTTTGAATCCCCACAGTGGCGAACAGGGGCAAATCGGTACGGAAGAACAGGATTGGTTAATTCCTTGTTTGGAGCAAGCCCGTCAAAACTATCCCAAGGTGAAACTGATTGGCCCTGTTCCGCCCGATACGCTCTGGGTTAAGCCTGGGCAAGCTTGGTTTAATGACAGCAAAATTCAAGCGGCAGACGGTTATTTGGCTCTCTATCATGACCAGGGTTTGATTCCTGTTAAATTAATGGCGTTTGACCAAGCAATTAATACCACCATTGGTTTACCGTTTATTCGCACGTCTCCCGATCATGGCACTGCGTTTGATATTGCTGATCAAGGGATTGCCAGAGCCGATAGCATGAAAGCCGCGATCGCCCTAGCCGCCGAGTTAGCCCAATCTCGATTTCGCGGTTAAATGAAAAAATAGTAGAATATGGCTAAATCCATGACATGGAGATTGAAATATGCCCGTCAAAATTGCGATCGCTCAAATTCAAGTGGCTCCTGGTCAACGACTGATATTAGATAATATTAGCTGGCAAGAGTTTGAAGAGATTTTAGACGATTTAGGAGAACATCGTCATTCCCATATTGCTTACTATCGAGGAGTTTTAGAATTTCGGATGCCATTACCAGGACATGAACGAGCTAAGGTTTTGATTTCTCATTTATTAGCAGTTTTATTGGAAGAATTAAATTTGGAGTGGGAATCTTTGGGTTCAACGACTTTTAAAAGTCAGGCAATGCAAGCGGGAATTGAGCCTGATGATTGTTTTTATATTCAAAATTATCAGGTCATGATCGGGAAACAACGGCTTGATTTGACGGTTGATCCTGTCCCTGATTTGGCGATCGAGGTTGATTTTACGTCAGTTACTCAGGTTAGTGCCTATGAAGCGTTAAGGGTTCCTGAAATCTGGTGTTATAAAAAAGGAAAGTTAGAGATTAGTGTGTTAGAAAATGGGCAATATGTGAATGCTTTAACGAGTCGCGTTTTCCCCTCGATTCCTGTGATTGAAGGGATTTCTTTGTGTTTAGACAAAAGTGAAGAGATGCCGATGAGTGCATTGCGGCGCGAGTTTCGTCAATGGTTAAAGGATTATCTAGTGTGAAATATGTTTGTATCACATTCTACAGAATTTTTTCCATAAATTCCCAAATACTGAGAATTGAAATACCTCGAAAAGGATTGAGAATTAGGAGGTCTTGATCTCCTGTTATTAGACATTCAGCTTGACCATTTACTGCCAATTCTAAGTATTGATTATCCTTTGGGTCTCGGCATTCCTTTGTGCTAAAAGAATCAGTCAAAATCAACTCGACAGTTTGGGAAAAATCGAGGAGAAAGTTTTGACGTTCTTCAAGGGTGATATAGCGGTTAAATTTGGGATGAGATAATACGCTTTCTAGCTCTAGCCAAGTGCTAGGAGAGACCAGTCACGTTCCTAAGTTTTGTGCTTTTTTAAGGGCTACATTGGGTTGGCTCTGGGGACGCAAAACCGCACTAACAATAACGTTTGTATCAAAAATAAAGCGTCTATTCATCTTCATTTAAGATAGCTTCTAAGATTTCTGGAGTTAAGCCTCTTTCGGTTGCTCGTTGTCCAATGACATCCATTGTTTGATGAAGTTTTTCAAGGTTGGCTTGTCGGGATAGGTCGGTGGTTTTGAGAAAGAAGGCGATTTTATGGGCTATTTGTTGACGTTCTGTTTCGGTGGCGAGGAAGTAGGCTTGGGCTATTTCTGGGGGAACGGGAATGCTTATTGTTGCTTGGGGGGTCATAGGGATACGGCTTAATGAATGGTTGTTTCAATTTTAGATTATTATGAGAAGGTCTGTGGTGAGTTGCACAAAATTGATCCTTATTAATAATTCTAAAAAAGAAGGAACTGTCCAAACATTTTTTAAAAGCGTAAGCCTTACTCCTAAAAATAATCTTACTGATTAATTAAAATGGAAAATATTTATAAGTTGCCGTTAATTTTAGAGCCTCAACCAGAAGGTGGTTATACGATTACTTGTCCACTTTTACCGAATTTAATTACGGAAGCGGATACGTTAGAAGAAGTTATTCCGAATGTTTCTGATGCTTTATCTGCACTGATTGAAGCTTATCAGGATTTGGGACAACCTTTACCTCCGATATTACGGCCTATTATTGAACCCACGATTCTTTGGACAGAAAGTTTAATTCCTGTAGGTGCATAGTGAAATACAAAGAGGTTGCTCGAAAACTTAAGCAAATGGGATGTCAAGAAATTCAGAGGAAAGGCGGTGGTTCCCATCGAAAATAGTACAACCCCGACGGTGGAGCGATCACTCCTATTCCAGATTGGGAAAGTAAGGATTTAAAAATAGGGACTTTGCGCCAAATTATT
>JBEIFD010000622.1:0-2586 GCA_040382535.1 Merismopediaceae cyanobacterium | reverse complement strand
ATAGAGATTAGCGCGATCGCTGGCTCGTTCGTTTCCAAAAATAAAACGGTTAGCAACCTGGGTACGAATGCGGTTTAATTCTGCTTCAGTCATTAAATCCAGTTGTATTTTTTCAATTTGCGCCAAAATCGCCGCTTCCACCCTAGAAATATTTTCCGTCGGTAATTGGGCCGATATATAGAATAGCCCTTGATTTCCCTGGGTCATATTACTGACGCTAATAGAAGAAACCCAACCTTTTTCTTCCCGTAATTCCCGAAATAAGCGTGAAACCTTTCCCTTACCTAAAATTACAGCTAAAACGTCCAAAGCATAGGTTTCTTGGAGTTGTGTTAACCCTGGAACCCGCCACATCAAGATCAAACGAGATTGCTGAATACTTTCATCCACACAATCCCGACTGATAATCGTTTCAAACGGTTTAATTGGTTCTAGGATTGGGACGGATAAAACCTGGGAAGGAGACTTAATCGTATAGGTCTGGGCAAAACTATCGGCTACGGTTGCAATCAAATCTTCTGTCGGTAAATTCCCTACTACGACGGCGGTCATGGCATTGGGTTGATACCAATGGGCATGAAAATCCTGCATTTGCTGGGGTCGGAGTTGTTCAATAATAGACGTAGATCCCAAAACGGGACGACAATAGGGGGAATTGGCAAAACCCACTTGCGCCACTTGATTAAAAATTCGACGTTGGGCATTATCCTCAGCGCGACGAATCTCTTCTAACACAACTAATTTTTCCCTCGCAAAGGATTCTTCCGCGATACTGGCATTGAGAACAACTTCTAACTGTAAAGGGGCTAAATCCCGAAAATCCTTGGGGGCAGTCGTGATGTAGTAATGGGTATATTCCTGACTCGTTGCGGCATTGGTAACCGCTCCCCTCTCCTCGATCGCCTTCTCGAAAGCCCCACTAGCCAGACGGGGGGTTCCCTTAAAAATCATATGTTCTAAAAAATGGGCCATCCCGTTGATCGAATCATCTTCTAGAACCGAGCCGACATTTAACCAAAGATTAAGATTCACGGCTGACCCAGGCAATTGTTCGGCAATAATCGTTAAACCATTGGGAAGAGTGTGAACAGTTGGTGCATTCAATCGAGGAGCCAGGGAGGTGATCATTCGCAATATTTTACGCTAGGTTTATTTTCTTCTATCTTAATCTGTTCTAAAGGCTCCCTGGGATTTATAAGTCACGAAAAACCAATTTTATTGGGCGAATCTTCGGCTGAATTTTCCTAAAAATTTTACCACGAGTCTCTCCTCAAATAAGCTACAATAAGACCCTTGTACTAAACAAATTTTCACACCCAAGACTTTCCGAGGCATTAATGGCTACCACTACCACAACCAATATTTCTGATCGAGATAAAACCCTCAATGTGGTTCTCAATCAAATTGAGAAGAGTTTTGGCAAAGGCTCAATCATGCGTTTGGGCGATGCCATTCAGATGCGGGTAGAAACCATTTCTACGGGGGCATTAACCCTAGATTTAGCCCTGGGAGGTGGTTTCCCTAAAGGAAGAATTGTAGAAATCTACGGACCAGAAAGTTCAGGAAAAACGACCCTGGCTCTTCATGCCCTAGCAGAAGTCCAGAAAGCAGGCGGAGTTGCGGCCTTCGTTGATGCCGAACACGCCCTAGATCCTGTGTATGCCACCGCAGTGGGAGTGGATATTGAGAATTTATTGGTTGCCCAACCTGATACGGGAGAGACGGCCCTAGAAATTGTTGATCAATTGGTGCGCTCCTCTGTCGTCGATGTGATTGTGGTGGATTCCGTTGCAGCCTTGGTTCCCCGTGCAGAAATCGAGGGAGAAATGGGAGATAACCAGATGGGCTTACAAGCTCGTTTGATGAGTAAAGCTCTCCGAAAAATTGCGGGTAATATCGGGCGATCGGGTTGTGTGGTTATTTTCTTGAACCAATTACGACAAAAAATTGGTGTTACCTACGGTAGTCCAGAAGTGACCACTGGAGGAAATGCCTTGAAATTTTATGCGTCGGTCAGGTTAGATATTCGTCGTATTCAAACGCTGAAAAAAGGCACGGAAGGAGAATATGGGATTCGGGCTAAGGTAAAAGTCGCAAAAAATAAAGTTGCGCCACCTTTCCGTATTGCTGAATTTGATATTCTTTTTGGCTCAGGGATTTCCCAAGTTGGTTGTTTGGTTGACCTGGCAGAGCGGACGGATGTGATCGTTCGTAAGGGAGCTTGGTATAGCTACAACGGTGAAAATATCGCCCAGGGACGGGATAATGCAATGAAATACCTTGAGGAGCGTCCTGAACTCATGGTGGATGTAGAAAAGCAAGTCCGCGAAAAATTAGAAATTGGCTCTTTAAGTTTACCGATTTCCTCTGATGATGAGGAAGAAGGAGATTTAGAGTAATTCTGAAGCTTTGCCAAGTAGAGTTTGATTTTCTCTTGAGATTTGCTAAGGAGTCTCGTTATTCTTTTGCAGATTTTAGTGAATTTCACCTGAGATTAAAAAATGCGGTGACTTCGGCGATCGCCGCTTTTAAACTTGGTGCTATGCTAAAGCACTATGCGTACTGACACCATTCTTTACCAATTAT
>JBEIFD010000621.1:0-2595 GCA_040382535.1 Merismopediaceae cyanobacterium | reverse complement strand
TCTTCTTCTAAGATTTCAAGGCGATCACCGTAGGCTTCTAGGACAGGAAAAAAATTATCTATAATCGCATCAATCAAGGCATAACATAAATAACCCTCCCCTAATTGACGAATCAATCCAATATTTCTTTCTAACCTATTTCTAACAGGATCAAAGGGATCGCGTAGGGGTTCTTCTTGAATGGTCAGTAAATAATTTTTGCCTAAAATAAAACTCACTTGTTCTGTCCAAAAACCTTTTTTTTTCGCCATGACCATTTGGGTTGTAATCAGCAAAAAATCAGGATATAATTCTAACTTAGGGCGTTGGGGAACATTGACAATATCTTCTAAAACTAAAAGCGGTAATTGAAAAATCTCCCCAATTTCCCGTAATACTTTTTCATTCCCTAATCCTTGAATATCGATCCAAGAAACGGATTCTGTATCTAGATAAGGGATGATTTCCTGGGCAGTAAGAGCCTTGGAATGAGCAATTGTCTCTGGCGTATAGTCAAAAATATTAATTTCGGTAGGATAGGCATCGGGTTCAATGCTCAGGGTTCCAGGTTCGCTTCCAGGAGCATGGTAGTAATAATCAAATAAATCCTCCTCTTCTTCCGACAACTCTGGCGATTCAAGGGAAGTCTGTTTTGGAGTAGCGACTGGATTATTTGGCGACGGCGCAGTCACACTTTGTGAGCGTTTAAATTCAGAAGTCATAAAAGAAGGGGAGAAAAATTAAGTCAATTTTACTTCACCCTGGATAAATGATGACCATTACGAGAACTTACCGATGGGGCAGGCGCGATCGCGGAATGGAGTTGATTTTCCTCTAGGACTTCCGTATTAAAGCGATATCCGACATTTCTCACCGTCTGAACTAAGCTTGGTTGCCTGGGGTCGATCTCGATTTTTTTCCGCAGAGAAAGAACATGGGTGTCAATGGTGCGGGGATTATCGATCGCCTCTGGCCAAGCTCTCCGCAACAATTCTGTCCGACTCAGAGCCGTTCCCTCCGCTTGAGTCAAAACATAGAGCAAACTGAATTCCTGGGGAGTCAGATCAATAAAAAGCCCCTGATATTGCACTCGGCGTTGAACTAGATCAATTTTGAGATCTCCATAATCTAGAACCAGGGGAGCCGAAGAAGCCCGTACTCTCCTAATCAGAGCTTCCACCCGTGCCATAAATTCTTGCATCCCAAAGGGCTTAGTGAGATAATCATCAGCTCCTGCCTTGAGACCATGAACAATATCCTTTTCTCCCGATCGCGCCGAAAGAATCATGACCATCGACTGACGCTGTTGATATAACCAACGACAGAGTTCAATTCCATCCCCATCGGGTAAATCAGAATCCAGAATTGCTAAGGTTGGTTGTTGGTTTACAAAAGACTGTCTCGCTTGTTGGAGACTCGAACACTGCTGGACTAGGTAGCCCGCTTGTTGAAGATGCCAACTGAGTAGCGATCGCAGGTGAGGATTCCCCTCGACAATGGAAAGATAAATCTGACTCACCTTATTTTCATTCTCCGATAGCGTGTAGATATTGACTGATGACAACATAACAAACCCAATGTCAAGAGTTTGTAACATCTGTTACGATGAAGACTTCATAAATCCCTTAAAACCTTAAAAAAATCTAAAGCCAAATTAAGGGAACTTTAAGCCCCTTTAATTTTTCTTTTGGTATTTATCAGCAATTCGTTAATCACAAAGGATAAAATTAGGATTATTAGTCCTCTCTCGCCAACCATGCTACAAGATACCCAAACAATTCGTTATTACCAAAAGCTAACCGATGCTATGGTGGATTTATGGCATCGTGGCCGTCGTATGGAGGAAATCCGTATATACGTCGAAGGCTACCTAGCCTCCCTACGCCACAGCAACACCATCGAAGCTTATCTGATTCATCGCCTTGAAGAGGAAGTTTATACTTTCCTAAGAGATTCCTCTAATTTTGAAGATTTGTACCAGTTACAAACCCAAGTGGATTACGATTACCGTTAATTATTTTCAACATTTGCTAAAAAAATACAAAAAGGGTAGCTTTCCTCTAGTGAACTACCCTTTTGTTTATCGAACTCAAAAAATTTAGGACGCGATCGCCACTTCAATCTTTTCCTGGAGTTCGCCTTTGTGATACAGATCAATCAAAATATCAGAACCACCGAGAAATTCGCCATTAACATAAACCTGGGGGATGGTGGGCCAGTCAGAATATTCCTTAATTCCTTGACGAATTTCAGGATCACTCAAAACATCAACGGTTTCGTAGGTAACACCTAACATATTGAGGATCTGCACAACATTGTTAGAAAAACCACATTGCGGCATTAATTTAGAGCCTTTCATAAAAACTAAAACCTTATTTTGGGCAATAAGGTCTTTAATACGGGTGTTAATGTCTGGTGTCGTCATAGTTGAATAGATAGAAAATGAATTAGGAGAACTTTAAAACTGAGATAAACAACCAATACCTTTGCCAATTTAGTCCAGAGAGTAGAGAAGACTTTAACGGTAAACTTTCTTTCAAGCGAGGCTTGGCAAAAGTAGTAATCCTAAAAAATTCCGTTAAGGTTTTCCGAAAGGTTTTTTTTAATGTATCCTTT
>JBEIFD010000620.1:0-2596 GCA_040382535.1 Merismopediaceae cyanobacterium | reverse complement strand
GCAATTCTTCCTTTTCCTGTTCTTTTAGAGCCAGATTTTCTTGCGTTGCCATAAACATTCTTTTTTGCCCTTTTTTTCTTTCTATAGTAACCTCATTTCAGCCGCCTTGTACTAGTGATTCCTATAATCCTGATAATGGATTATCCTATCCTTCATTAAAAGATAAACAAGAAAGAGATAAACAAGTTGATCAGTGGCGTAAAACATTGGAAAGACTCGAAAAAGAGGCATCAATGTCACTTCTATTCGACACGATCTAAATTGAAGTAGATTAAACAATTTTCAAGTATTAAAGGAACGTTCTAAACACTTTCTAAGGCATCAACCAACCAAAAAGCTCATCAATAGGGATAGAAAAATGACTCGCCCAAGGGGGAACAGGAATGATGCTGGCGGGATTATCAACAATTCTGACTTGTTCCTTTGGTAAATAAACCAACACCGTTTTTTCCTTGGGATCAATTAACCATCCCATTTGAGTGCCATATTCCAAGCAGTGCAAAATATTTTTAATCACTCGAATCGGACTTTGATCAGGGGACAAAATCTCGATCGCCCAGTCAGGAGCTAACTCAAAAAGATCGGCAATTTCACCCGAAGCGTCACGGGGCAAACGATCCAACGTAAATACAGAAATATCTGGCACAATAGAGCGATTTCCAAAGGTACAACGAAGCTCAGAAAAAGCCAGCCCTTGAGCCTTCAATACCTGGTTAAGCCTCGCCGCTAGTAAAGTTTGTAACAGGCTATGCTTTCCCTTGGGCATGGGTTTTTGTCTGATAATACCATCGCTATACTCTTGGGCAGGCTTAGTCTCTGGTTGACCTAAAAATTCCGCTAAGGAAATTAATTTTGTTGGAGTTGCAACCATTTCTGCGTTCACTAGGGATAATTTCACAAATAGTCAATCCGATTTGTTAATTATATCTACATCGTTAATTTTCTCATACTTAACTTTTCTGAGCGATCGCGATTGAATTAGACATACTCAGTCCCAAATGGCGATCGCGTCAAATTAAGGTATCTAAGGCGTTTTACCAAATTTGGGTATAGCTTTATATTTAGAATTATGATTCGCATTACCGAAGATTAGTTCTACAGACGACCCGCCGAGAATAGCTTGTGGCACAATCACACCCTTGTTTTTCGTCAGCTTCAACCTCTAGGAGGCACTCTCTAATTGGGCCGTTTGCACAGTCAGTTCTAAACTGCGATCGCCCCGTTGGAGTTTAAGCTTTAGGGATTTATTCAGTCCCGTTTTATCGACAATCGATTGTAATTCGCCCCCGTCCTGAATGGGTTGATTATTAACCGCAGTAATCACATCACCCCGACGAATTCCTGCCCGTTCTGCGGGGGTATTGGGAATGACCCGTACCACTAAAATTCCGTCCACTTCGGCAATCAAAAAGGGCGAATTGGGATCACGATTATTTTGTTTAGCCAGATCTGCCGTCAGATTGACCATTTGAATGCCAATGTAGGGATGGGGAACCTTTTGACCCGAAGCTAATAAACTTTCTAAGGATTTTGCTTGATTAATGGGAATCGCAAAGCCAATACCCATCGCATCGGCCCGAATGGCGGTATTAATACCAACCACTTCTCCCTGGGAATTTAATAATGGCCCCCCCGAATTACCTGGATTAATCGCGGCATCGGTTTGGATAAATTCCACTCGTTTATCAGGAATACCGACTTTGGCCGCTGATCGCCCCAGGGTACTAATAATGCCTAATGTGACCGTATTATCCAATCCCACAGGATTTCCCACCGCGATCGCCCAATCTCCCACCTGTACCTGGGAAGAATCTCCCAACGGTGCAACGGGTAAAGCCGAACCCTGGGCATCAATTTTCACCACCGCTAGATCGGTCACGTCATCCACCCCTTTGACTTCTCCCTTGAAGGTGCGACCATCCTTGAGCGTCACCGTCACCTTATTGGCATTATCCACAACGTGGGCATTGGTCAAAATGACCCCAGTTCTGTCAATAATAAAGCCCGAACCCTGACCCACAATTCGTTGTTCTTGGGGCTGATTGATGGGAAACTGACCCCCAAAAAAGTCTCTAAAAAAAGGATCGTTCAATAACGGGTCATTACGCCGAGTAACGACGGTTTCTGTATCGATGCGAACCACTGCCGCCCCCGTCCGTGCTACGGCTTTGGCGACAAAACTTTCCTGATTATTTTGGGGGATAGGAATTTGAGCTAGGCCAGGCTCACTGGTTACCGTCGTTATGGGGGCTGCGATCGCGGAAAAATTGGATAATCCTCCAAAAATAAGCGTAAAACTACATAGAACAGCCATTATATAGCGGTTAAAAAGATAGGGTGATAATTTACGTTTCATCTTTAAAAATAGGGATTTAGCTAGGATTTGAGGAATTTCCTCGGTCACCAAATCCTATGCTAGCAGACGGGTCTATAAAAAAAAGAGACGCACTATTTTCACAGCAATTCTAAATTTAGCGTTAGGTAAGGGTTGTAGAAAAAAGGATAATGGGAAAGGAGAACAAAATTGAAAACAGGAGGCAAAAAAGATGCAAGGGATAATTAGTATGGGTGGAGTTATAGCTTACTTGTTAGCAGG
>JBEIFD010000619.1:0-2610 GCA_040382535.1 Merismopediaceae cyanobacterium | reverse complement strand
TTGGGGGAATATCGGTTAAAAAAGTAGGAAGATAAAAGTAACCCGCACCTTCCAAACGTTTACCGCCCAATTGTAATTTTGCCCCTGCTTTTAGGGTTTCCTCGACTTGTTTTTCGATATCACTTAAAATATCTGCCGTTGCCAATGGCCCGATATCGGTAGTTTCTTCAGTTGGATCACCGATTTTGAGAGCCTGAAATTTTTCGGTTAATAACGCAAAAAAGCGATCGCTGACGGATTCCTGCACAATAAAGCGTTTAGACGCAATGCAAGATTGGCCATTATTTTGCATCCGAGCGGTAACTGCCACACTTGCGGCCATTTCTAAATCCGCACTTTCTAGGACAATAAAGGGATCACTACCGCCCAATTCCAAAACCGTTTTTTTAATTTGTTTACCTGCGGCACTGGCTAAACTGGAACCTGCCATTTCACTGCCTGTTAGAGCGGCGGCCTTAATGCGATCGTCGGCCATCAGAGCAGAAGCTTCAGAACCACTAATTAACACGGTTTGAAAAACCCCTTCAGGAAAACCTGCTTCCCGAAAAATTTCTTCTATTTTCAAGGCACATTGGGGAACATTCGAGGCGTGTTTTAAAATCCCCACATTTCCCGCCATCAGTGCAGGAGCGGCAAAGCGAAACACTTGCCAAAAGGGAAAATTCCAGGGCATGACCGCTAAAATCGCCCCTAGCGGTTGATAACGAATAAAGCTTTTTTTTGCATCCGTCGTGACGATTTCGTCTTGTAAAAAACTCTCGGCTTGTTGGGCATAAAATCGACAACCCAAGGCAGATTTCTTGACTTCCGCGATCGCCTGTTTGATAGGTTTTCCCATTTCGAGGGTCATCAATTGGGCGAATTCTTGTTGACGTTGTTCCAGAATATCGGCGGCCTTATTTAACCATTGACCCCGTTGACTGAAGGGTAGATTGCGATAGTTTTCAAAGGCTTTTTGGGCCAAGGCTAATTTGGCATTAACGGTTTCTGGACTGTGGGCGGTAAACGTTTGAATGATCTCGCCTGTGGTGGGATTGATAGTTGCAATGGCCATAGAAATTCCCTCTCCCGAATCAAAAATAATCACTCTCGATGGAGTAGTTCCCCTCTTTCCAGTTTAGTCTCTTCTGTGAACGAGTTATCTGCAAAAGGAATAATTGGCGATTAAAGTAAGTTGTGATGAAGCTAAATGATATTCTCACCAATCCTCAAGTGCTATTTTAACAAGGGGCTTAAGCCCCTTGCCTGTGTGAGTTTTAGGCGAATAACACCGTTATGGCTTCATCACCAAACGGACAAATTTTTTCTTGCCGACTTGTAATACTTTGTTATCCAAATCAGCCGCTCGCTCAAAAGCCAAATTAACATCTGACAAGCGATCGCCGTCTAACCGTACCGAACCGCCTTGAATTTGACGACGACCCTCTCCACTACTGGCACAGAGACCACTGGCATTCAGTAAATAAAACAATTTAGCGGGAAAAGTTACCTGATCTAGGGAAAATTCAGGCACACTTTCAGCAGAAGCCGCATTGCCCTGCATTACCAACTCTTGAGCCGTTTTTTGAACCGCGATCGCTGCCTCTTGACCATGAAACTGAGTCACAATTTCCAACGCCAACAATTTTTGGGCTTCCCTGGGATTTTCAGGGATTTCTGCGAGGGAATAATTGGTTAAAAGCTCAAAATAATCTTTAATTAGGGCATCAGGGGTTTTTTCTAGCTTTGAATACATGGATAGGGCATCTTCCCGCAGTCCCACATAATTATTCAAAGATTTAGACATTTTCTGACTGCCATCGGTTCCAATTAAAATGGGCAATAATAAACCAAATTGGGGATTTTTTCCAAAATGACGCTGTAAATCTCGACCGACTGCCACATTAAATTTTTGATCTGTTCCGCCCAATTCCACGTCTGCATCGACCATCACCGAATCATAGCCCTGCATCAAGGGATAGAGAAATTCATGGAGAAAAATGGGGTTTTCCTTGGTAAAACGCTCCGAAAAGCCTTCCTTTGCCAACATCTGCCCGACAGTCATCGTCGCCAATAATTCCTGAATTTTTGCCAAATTTAACTGGCTCAACCAATCGCTGTTATAGCAAATTTCCAATCGTCCAGGCGTATCAAAATCCAAAATCGGGCGCAATTGCTCTAAATAATTTCTGGCATTCTCGCGGACTTGTTCGGCGGTTAATTGTTTCCGAACTTCCGATTTTCCCGTAGGATCGCCAATTTGAGCGGTAAAATCTCCAATAATGACGACCGCCGTATGTCCTGCATCCTGAAAAGCCCGCAATTTACGAAAGGGAATGCTGTGTCCTAAATGAATATCCGTTCCTGTGGGATCGATGCCTAATTTGATACGCAAGGGGCGATCGCTTTGAATGATCAGTTGCTCTAGATTTTCTTGAGGACTTTGAGAGTCGGGTTGATGGGGAAAAATTTCGTGGGTTCCGCGATCGAGCCAGTTTAAGGAATTATTTACAACAGTCATTAAATAATTGATAGTTAATCATTGATAATTATTAATTGTCCATTGTCAATTATCCATTGTCAATTATCACGGGGTTTAGGGAAATGAAATTGCTGATTTTAAGTAATGGA
>JBEIFD010000618.1:0-2614 GCA_040382535.1 Merismopediaceae cyanobacterium | reverse complement strand
GGCGATCGCGAAAGTTTTAGGACTAAATTGGGAAAGTTTGACCGCAGGTTTAACGGTCGATCTGCCAGGCGGTCGCGCTCGTCGTCATGATTTGGGCAATGATATTTTGTTATTGGATGAAACCTATAATGCGGGCCTCGAATCGATGTTGGCTGCCCTAGATTTACTCCAAGAAACTCCAGGGAAACGACGGATTGCGGTGCTAGGAGCCATGAAGGAATTGGGAGAGCGATCGCCTGAATTTCATCAACGAGTCGGCGAAAAAGTTAAAAAATTGGGATTAGATTATCTCTTTGTTTTGACCAATGATCCCGACGTGGAATATCTCATTCAAGGAGCGACGGGAATTGAAACAGAATGCTTTGCGACCCATGAATTATTAGTTACACGGTTAGAAAACTTTATGGCCAGTGGCGATCGCCTATTATTCAAAGCGTCTAATTCTGTGGGACTGGGGAAAGTCGTTGCGGGTTTAAACAAAAATTCTGAGGAATAAATTTACAACGTTTCTAAATAACTGAGTAAATCTGCCATATCCTGAGTTTTGGGCTGAAATTTTGGCATGGGAGGGGTTTTTCCGCTAATGACTTGTTCAATTAAACGACTAGGGACTTTTCTCTCTCGAACCGCTTCTAGAGTCGGCCCAATATTACCCTGTCCATCTAGTCCATGACAAACGGCACAATTTGCCTGAAAAATCGCTTTTCCCCGCTCTAAGCCCCCTGTTAGGGATAACACTTCTTGAACATAGGGGTCAGAAATTTGGGACAAATACCAACTTCCCATCAGAGTCGTTGCCAAGAGCAAAACGACCATGAGCTGGATGACTGGACGTAACAGAACTTTGGGTTGAAGGATGGGCTTATCCATGAGACGACTCAGACATCTTGTTAAGAGGTTGCAATATTTCGGACGTTAGGAACCATTTTATCCCAATTTTTGTAACAAATTCGCAACAGTCCTTTAAGAAATCTTGGCACTTAGAGGATTCAGTTAAGATCAATTAAAGAAACTCTTAAGATTTACTTCTCAATTATTATTTAACATGAATCGTTATTTTATTTTCATTAGACTCGTTTTAGCTAGTTGCTTACTGGGTAGTTGGGGGGGGGGGATTTTACCCGTCTTTGCCCAGACAGATGAATTGATGGAACCTAGTTTGCCCAGGGAAGAAGGACTTCCTACGACCAGTAACACTAAGCAATTACAGGCATTATTGCGCCAAGGACTCCAGTATGTAAGGTTAAGAGACTATGCCAACGCGATCGCGGTTTATCAACAGGCAGTCGGGATTGACCCATCAAATGCCAAACTTTTTGGAGGGATAGGCTATTTATTGGCCCGTCAAGGTCGTTTTCCTGAAGCGATCCAAGCCTATCAATCAGCTCTCTCCATTGATCCCAATGATCCTGATTTTTATGATGGACTTGGTTATAGTTACGCCAGAGCAGAAAATAATGCTAATGCCATCACGGCCTATTCCTCGGCGATCACCTTAGAGCCAAAAAACGTTAAATATTACCTGGGATTAGGAGTCGTTTTGTTGCGAGAAAAGGATTATCCCCGTGTCTTTACTATCTACAATCAAGTGCTTGCGTTAGATTCCAAGAATGCAGAGGCAGTGGCTCTGATGGGTTCTTCCCTACTCCAACAACAATTATGGGATGAAAGTATTAATTTTCTCCAGAGTGCTATCCCCCATTTTCCCAAACGAACTGAATTATCCCTACAACTTGCGATCGCCTATCTCAATAAGGGAGAAAATCAGGAGGCAGAAAAACTTTTAGCCCAAATTCTGCGACAAAACCCTAGCAATCTGACAGCAAAGTTTCAATTAAGCCAAATTCAAGAAAAAGATGGACGATTAACGGAAGCTTTGACGGGTTATCGCCAACTTGTCCGACTGAATCCGAATGCGATCTCTGCCAAAGTTGGCATAGGCAGAATTTTACTTGCCCAGGAAAACTATCGAGAAGCCGTCAGCGTTTATCAAGAATTAAATCGTCTTGACCCCACTAATCCTGATATTCTTTATTATTTGGGTTTAGCATTGAAAAAAAGTAGTCAAACCGAGAAAGCGAACAGTATTCTCAAAAACTCTCGTGAGCTTTATACAAAAAATCAAAATCTGCAAGGAATAGAGCAAGTTGATCGGTTATTAAAGGAAGAATAATCAAAAAACAAAAACGCGATCGCCAAATTACCAATTTTGAGACTCAAAATTAGGATTATTTAAAGTAACAACCGTTTTTTCTATCCAGGCTAACACAAACAAATCAAATTTTTAAAAACTTACGGAGTCTAGTTTACGGGCAAAAGCAACTTCAATACGGTCTAAATCGATTTCTGAAAGTTTATCGACTGCCCAATTGGCGTGACGGTGCATAAAGTGATAGGGATAGGTATGGGCAATCCCAATAACAGGAATGCCTGCTTTTTTCGCGGCTTTAATGCCTGCCAGGGTATCCTCGATCGCGAGACAATTTGCAGGTTTTAATTGTAAATTTGGGTTAATCTGATTCAATCGTTCTACGGCGAGTAAATAACCATCAGGTTGGGGTTTACTGGTATTAATTTCGTCTCCTGCGACAATGACTTGGAAATAATCGAAAAT
>JBEIFD010000617.1:0-2615 GCA_040382535.1 Merismopediaceae cyanobacterium | reverse complement strand
CTCGATACTGCTTTCAATATCTTTCGTCGCGGTGGGATTGATAATTGGATACAGGCGATCGCCGAAGCGGCCAAAGTTCCCTCTACCAGTTATGCCTATGAAGAGGGGCAACGGTTAATTACCAAAGCCAAGGAAAAAATCGGTGAAACCATCCAAAAGCTAATTGATGATAAGGATTGGCAGACCCTATCAAGTGTGGTCGGTCGTTTACCCGATGGTTCCTTTTCTACGGAAGAACTCAATGAATGGGAAATCTTAGGCAGTTCAGGGAGTGATGCTCAGATGGGTACCCTGGAGGGTCTCAATTCGGCGATCGCAACGGCAGAACGCATTACGGATCAAAACCGTCCCCTCTATCAAGTCGCCCAGGAATTAATTGCGGGCTGGAAAACGGAGGTACAGGATTTAACTCTCTTGGCTCAAGCTCGACAAACCGCAGAACCTGGAACCGTTGAGGCTCTTAATGCCGCGATCGCCCAGGCTCAAATGATTCCGAGTAGTAATACCCGTTATCGAGACGCAAAACAGGATATTGCCACTTGGACAAAACAGGTACAAGTGACGGAAGATAGCCCTATTCTCAATAAAGCGAAGGAATTAGCGACTTCTGGTAATATTAGCGACCTCCAAGAAGCCATTAGTCAAGCCAGTTTGATTAATAGTGATCGCGCCCTCTATTCCGAAGCTCGTAAGGAAATTCAGGGTTGGCGGAGTACGGTAGAAACCCAAGAAGATCAGCCCATTCTGGATCAAGCAAGTGCATTAGGAAATAGTCAGGATTATCAATCCGCCATCAATACCGCGTCCCAAATTCGTTCAGGTCGCGCCCTCTACCCAGAAGCCCGCAAAAAAATAGGCCGTTGGCAGTCCGAAATTCAAGCCCAGAAAAATTTACAAAGAGCCTACGCGATCGCCGCCAATCGCACTCCTGAATCCCTCACCAGTGCCATTCAATTAGTGAACCAGATTCCTTCCTATACCGAAGCAAGTTCCCAACGACTCCAAGCCTTAAATACCTGGAGTTATCAGCTACTCTCCATTGCCCAGGAAAAAGCCAGTGTCTCCTCTTTTTCGGAGGCAATTCGCCTGGCTCGTCTCATTCCTAAAGATAGTGCGGCCTACAGTACTTCTAGAGACTTAATCTCCGATTGGCGACGTTTACTTGCTCCTCCCGCTCCCGTTGCACCGCCTGAACCCACCCTAGATTCACCCCCTTCTGATGTAGATAGTCCGAATCCTTCCTTTTAGATAGAAGCAAAAAGGGTATTTGAGGATCGGGGCATAATTAAAATTAACTAACCATCCTTTGTGATTCAATCCGTTACAGGGTCAGGAAACAATCTATTTCCCACAAATATTTTGTTGGTTTTTACAAAAAAAATTTGCCGTATTATGACTATTTTTACTAATTTTTTGACAACGCTGATCCTGGCAACGGGATTAAGCGCGTTTGTCGTTTTTGCGATTCAAAATGTTACTCCCACTTCCCTAAAATTTTTGTTGTTTGAGTCGATTCAAGTTCCCATTAGTGTTTTATTAACGTTTTGCTTTGCCTTTGGTCTATTACTAGGAGTATTTCTACCCATCTTCTGGAAACGTCCTGTCAAACGGCGATCTCACGGAGATCCGCTACGCGGTGCGCGGTTAGATGATTTTGAAGAAGAGTTTGATTTTGAATGAATAAAGCATTGCAGGATAAAAAATGAAAAATTCTGGTTCTTGTCTAATCATTGGCGGCGGTATGACAGGCTTGATGGCGGCAACCGTCTTAAAACGTCATGGACTGGATGTTACGGTTTTAGATAAAGGACGGGGTATCGGGGGACGTTTAGCCACTCGTCGATTAACCTATTCGGAGGAAATTGAAGGCGTTTTTGACTACGGGGCGCAATATTTTACCGCCAGCGATCGCGAATTTCAGGGCTGGGTAGATGAATGGTTAGCGGAAGGCGTGATCACGGAATGGAGTCAGGGTTTTTTCCAAGAATCAGGTTCTTTTAAATCTAGCCATAAACCTTGCTATCGGGGAAGCAAAAGCAATCGCAGTCTGGCCCAATATTTAGCCCAATCCTTAACGGTTTATACCAATACCCCAGTCACCCAATTGAATTGGCAAGATGACCATTGGCAAGTTCAAACCCAAACAGGAGAAATTTTCCAGGGCGATCGCCTAATTTTGACTCCCCCCGTCCCCCAATCTTTAACGTTATTAGACCATTCTGGCATTGCCATAAACCCAGAAATTCGACAAAAATTAGAGCAAGTCGCCTATCATCCCTGTATTACGATGCTGGCACTACTGGAAAAACCCAGTCAAATTCCTGCTCCAGGGGGATTATGGGGATCGGGTCATCCCCTGGGATGGATTGCTTGTAATTATCAAAAAGGGATTTCTACTAGGGGTTATGCCGTTACTCTCCAAGCGGGGCCGAATTTAGCCAGAATTATTGGGATCAGGATAATGGAGAAATTGCTCAAAAATTATTAAAAGCCGCCGATTCTTGGCTCGGTTCCAAGGTATTGGATTATCAGATTCATTGTTGGCGATATAGTCAGGTGGCAGTTAGTTATGGGGAACCCTGTTTAGTTTTAACTGAACCTGGCCCGTTGATTTT
>JBEIFD010000616.1:0-2627 GCA_040382535.1 Merismopediaceae cyanobacterium | reverse complement strand
TTTGATCCACCAGATAGGCAAGTCGATCCAGCGCGACTTGAGGACGGGAATCGCGACTTCCATGAGAAACTAACAAATAGGCAGAAGTCAAAGACAAGAATTTCTTAAGCAAGTTTTAAGATTTGTGTAAATTAATTTTACATTATCCATCATTCTAGAAAAAATAAACTTAGAAATCTGTATCCAAAATAGTTTCGTGGCATCTCCTCGCCCTATCGACTCTTCATTAATTCTGATGAAAATCATGACTAAAACTTATCTCGTAATGAAGCAAGGGGTCACTTGAATGGCATGATAGTTATTACCACTCAATCTTAACTAGTTTAGTCAACGGTCATTGTCCTTATGGGATTTGCAGATTTATCGATCGCGGATATTGCGGCTGAATATAATCTCCCAGTGGCAACAGTGTTTCATCTCTGTGATCAATTGGGAGTGACCTATAGAAATCAACAGACTAATTTGGCGTTGGAAGATGCCAAAGCAATTATTGCTCATATTTTGTCTCAAAAGTCATAATCTAGCCATTATTATCCGTTAAATAGGTTTCTCGGCTTTGGGAATCTAGAAAACAGCGAATAGTTAGGCTCAGGGCATGATGAGAACATTTTTAAGAATGATCGACAAACTAGCAAGATTGGGAAATGTCAATGTCAATTAAGTTAAAACCAAATCAATCAAACTATTTGAGGAGAACAATGGTAAAACGATTTTTTTGGGTGGCGATCGCTACTGTATTTTTTCTGTTCCAACTTTCAGTGGGCAGTGCCAACGCGGTCGAACTCACCACAGAGACCCTGACTATCCCCCTCGATGGGATGGGTAAAACGGCAACCCTGAGTGACCAAGAATTTGCCAAGGGTCAAAAGATTTTTGTGCAAAATTGTACGAAATGCCATCTGCAAGGAAAAACAAAAACCAATAACAATGTCAGTTTAGGATTAAAAGATTTGTCCCAAGCCGAACCTCCCAGGGATAATTTGCTCGCGATCGTTGACTACCTCAAAAACCCTACCAGTTATGATGGTGTCGATGATTATACCGAGTTACATCCCAATGTCACCAGACCTGATATCTATCCTGAATTGAAAAATCTCACGGAAGATGATGTTTATGATGTGGCAGGTTACACCCTAATTGCACCGAAGCTTGATGTTCGTTGGGGCGGTACGATCTATTTCTAGATTGTTACTATCAAATATTTTTTAGAAATTAAGGTAATCACTCTGGGATTATCTTTTTTTTGCGGGTTATATATTCTCTAAGATATTTTCCCTGGGATAATTTGTGAGACGATATCAAAAAACCTTTTATAATTGATCTTTAAGTTAATCTACTCTTGAGCGTTATAAACCAATGAACTACAGATTTTTGCTTAATTTAGTCGCTTTTCCTGCTTTTGCTAGTTCAATTTTGACCATGACCTTAATGGTTCATCAGGCATCAGCCGCCGAAACATCCCCCGTTTCCGCATCCTGTGATTCCACACCAACAAATTTACAGGCAACCATCAACCATCGCTCGAATCAAGGCATCTTAATCGCTTCTTCTGATGTGACCTCTCTCGATTTCAGTGATGCAGAAAGTGATGCCGCAGCAGCATTATTTAATTGCGATTGTCCTGCTTGTATTAATGCCTTACGTCAATTACGCAGTCAACCTTTGACAAATAAGAGTCAAGGTCACTGTTGGGCAAACTTGCAGGAACAGATTTCGACACAGCAACTTAAGGAAGTTTTACAAACCCTAGAAAAAGAAGAACAAAAACTCTAATCCAGTAAGGAATCAGTCAATTAGAAAGTTTGGATTTTCTCTTCCGAAAAAAATGCAGGGAGACAAAACTTTTTAGCCTGTAATGCTGACTTGTGACCCTTGATTGGATTTATAGACCTCAATCCGTTGTTGAAAAGATTCCTTAAATTGGGGAATATGAGTAACCGTTAAAATACAAGCAAAATCGGATGCGATCGCATTAATGGCGGCGACTAAACGCTCACAGCCATCGGCATCCTGAGTCCCGAAACCTTCATCCACAATCAAGAGTTGTAAAGCCGTTCCCGCCCGTTGAGCCAGTAATTTCGCTAATGCCAAACGAATGGAAAAATTAATGCGAAACGCTTCTCCGCCTGAATAGGTTTCGTAGGGACGAGTTCCCTGGGTATCGGCAATCAAAATATCCAAGGTATCAATTAATTTAGTATTGCGTTTCGAGGTTCCCTTACTGGCTTTTTGGGTAACAAATTGAATATGTAATTGATTCCCTGTTAAACGTGCCAGAATTTGATTAGTTTGGGCTTCTAATTGGGGCAGAATATTTTCGATCATCAGGGTTTGAATACCGTTTTTTCCGAATGCTTGAGTTAATTCCTTATGAATGCGATATTGTTTTTTTGTCTCTTGTAATTCTTGACAGGTTTCCTTATATTCTTCTTTGACCATCTCTAATTGCATGGCTAATTGTTCTAAACCCCCTTTTCTCGCGAGTAAGGAATCTAAATTTTGACGACGATCCTGAAGACTTTTTTCTAAAATTTTAATATCAGCTTCATGATTAATAAATTGTTCGATTTGATGACTTAAATTGGTTAATTCTACTTGTATTTTTGCTTGTTCAGCATATCTTTCCT
>JBEIFD010000615.1:0-2629 GCA_040382535.1 Merismopediaceae cyanobacterium | reverse complement strand
ACATAATATATTATGTCCCTACAAAAATACGTCTAATCAACTATAAATATCTTGTTAGTTGCACTCGATAACGCTCTTTTTTAGTTACTGCAATCTCACCCACTTCTAATCGTCCTTTTCCGCGAAAGGTAATCAGATCCCCCGATTTAATGTTATAGCTTGCCTGGGTAATATCTTTCCAATTCACCCGCACATCCCCCCCCGTAATCGCATCACTCATCTTGCTACGGGATAGCCCAAATCCCGCAGAGGCGATCGCATCTAAACGCAAAGAAGCCTCTACCGTATTGATTTCTTTTTTCTGGGGCGGACGAATTTTTAACTCATCCAAGGCGATCGGCTGAACCTTAACAGGAACAGAACGAACTTGTTGCAAAGAAACCTGAAAAAAATCTACCAATTCTGGAACCACAATAATCTGTGCGCCCCGTTCGCCTAGCGTTAGAATATCCCCAACTTTTTCCCGTACAACGCCCGTATTTAAAATCGCCCCTAAAAAATCCCGATGATTCGCAGGATCAAACAAAAAATTACCCTCCACCGCGATCGCCGCTAGGGAAATCTGCTCAATTTCTAAGGGTAGATCGGAACGAGCAATGCCGACCCGTTGCCGTTCAGCTTGGGGATAGCCGCCCCAGGGGAGAATCTTTAATTCCGTCAATCGACTAAAACTACGCTGGACTTCTATCAAAACGGGAGGTGATAAAAAATCCGTACAGACCACTTCCCATGTTCTTAGGGCTTGTTCGGCTAAGTCAATAACCCGAACTATTTCTTCTCGATTTTCGATCCCTTTTAATAGGTCTTCTCTAGGTAACATGGGTTTTTAAAAAGATACTTAAATAATATGGGGAAACGATTAATTTTTTTGAGAAACGAAAATAAAAAGCCTTGACAATTCAACAACATTTATCTTTCTATATCAAATCTTTCTGTGCTAACAAATCCATTTATCAAAACTTGGTAGGGGTTTGGTTTCCAAATCCATCATCTCGTAATAATATCCTTGAAATTTTGTAGCAGTTTGGTTCTTAAATTTAGACTTTGCTAGGACTTGGAGACCAAGCCCCTACGAGAATGGAAAAAATTTACTCGTAATAACTATCGGGCGTAACGTAGGATTGTAAATTTTCTGGTCTCAAAGGTTTTAGAATTTTGGTTGCTTGATCCTTTAAATTTTCCGATCCCTCGACTACTACCAAATATTTGCCTTGATTGACTAATTTGATGTAGGGAACATCATCTTTATTACTAAAGCTCAGTCCTACGCCGCCACCGACAAAGAAACTGCCCATTGCTCCCCCCATCGCGCCCAATAGACCGCCCACAATATGATTGCCAGGTTCTCCTGCCCAGGCAAAGGTATTTAATCCTGTAATCAGATCAAAGCCATAGCCTGCGATAAAACCGAAGGGAACCAGCCAATAGGCCATGAATTTTGCCCGTTTCATTCCTTGTAACTTGGTATCCACTAAACCCAGGTCATCGGGGGATTTGTAACCCGTGCCGACGATCATGATTTGTTTTGGCGTAAAATTTGCTTTTTCTAGGACAGTATAGGCATTTTCTGCTTGAATTCGGTCTGAAACAACGGCAATAAGATAGTTCATGGGGCAATCAAACAGGGATAAAAACGAATCAAAAAAATGAATCAGCTTATTTTCCATCCTACAGAATTTTGGGGCGGATCTGGGTAAGCGTTAAAAAAGAGGAGACAAAATGCCCCCCCTTCTTTTTTTAGGTAAATCGTATCTGATAGGGTTTGGATGATAACGTTTTGTAATCCAAGGATATTTTAGTAAGCTAGGCCCATGCTGCGGGTTGTTTCCGCACCGAGGTACACTCGAATACTTAAGAAATCCGTAGGACAAGCCGTTTCGCAACGTTTGCAACCAACGCAATCTTCAGTACGGGGAGAAGAAGCAATCTGAGCGGCTCTGCAACCATCCCAGGGAACCATCTCCAGTACGTCTAGGGGACAGGCCCGAACGCATTGAGTACAACCGATGCAGGTATCGTAGATTTTTACGCTATGAGACATTGAGTATCGGCTCCTTAACCGTGAGTTCTCCGTACATTAAATAAAATATTAAAGTCGGGATTAAGGGCTAGTTTACCCCAGCTTCGAGTCATCTTTGTTAAAAATACTTATAACTTCAAATTCTGTAACATATTTTCTCTGGCTCCTTTCTCCCTGGGCTTACCTTCACGCTAAATCAGGCTAGAGAAGGGGGACGGGGATGCGATCGCATTTTTTCTGAGGTCTGTATTGGAAAGGCGATTAAACTCTTTAAGTTTTCTTGAAATTTAAAATTTCATTGAGAATGCTAGTTGGTTCTTCGTATTGTTGATCAATATTGAATCGTGACAGACTTAATTTAAACTCTATTTCCTTGGCTTTGGATTGGCTTTGACGATAAAGGAGTATGGGTTGTATTTCTCTGAGTAAATTTACTGTTTCTTCAAGTGTGTATTGCTCAGAACGTAATTTTCTTCTGACTTTTCTAATGTGACCATTAAAGCTAACTCCCCATAAAATACACAATAGAGAGAAAAACATCAAGCCTATGATTATTCTGGAAACCATCTTAGACAATATTTCTGCAAAAGTCAAATTAATTTCTCTGTT
>JBEIFD010000614.1:0-2632 GCA_040382535.1 Merismopediaceae cyanobacterium | reverse complement strand
ATATTTTTTTGGAACCAGGGAAATATTTTTTGGAAGAGCGGATAATGATTACGGAATAGGGGCGTGTCGGCCACACAACCAGGATAAAGGGAGGTAAAACTAATCCCTGTGGATGTGTGGTAGCGTCGGTCGAGTTCGCGCATGGTCAGCACATTACAAACTTTACTGTCTTTGTAGGCTTTAACGGGTTCAAATGCTTTGGCGTTGGCCATGGAAATGGGTTCTTTGAATCCTGCTTCAAATCCTTCAAAATTGCCTAGATCGGGACGAGGAGGAATTTTCCCGCCTAATTCATCTGGGTTATGGGTGACAGTCCCCAAAATGACTAGTCGGCGATCGCTGTAGGTAGATTTTTTCAGGTCTTCTAACAGCAAATTACACAGTAAAAAATGACCTAAATGATTGGTCGTCATGCTGAGTTCATAACCTTCGGGACTGCGCAAGGGTTCTTTGATTAGAGGCATATAGATGGCGGCATTACAGACCAGGGCATCTAGGGTCATGTTCGTGATGCGGAAGTTATTCACAAACCGACGCACGCTATCGAGAGATCCCAAATCCAGTAGGCGAATGGTGTAGCTATCACGAGGTAGTTCGAGTTCTTCCGCCGCATCTTCCATTTTGGAAATATTTCGACAAGCCATGACGACGAACCATCCCCTATCGATGAGGGATTTTGCGGCATACAGTCCGACCCCCGATGAGGTTCCTGTAATGACTACGGTTGGCTTTTGAGGTTGCTCCATTGTTTTTAAATGCTTTTTACGGTTACTGGCTCTCCTATTAGTTTGATTCTACCCTACCGAGTTCATCTGTTTTTTGTCTGAACAAAGTGTCTATTCTGCTTTTTGATGGTTTCTTGATTTTTGCTCTTACTAACTGATTCAAGGGGCGTGATTTTCGCGATCGCGTCCCGCGAAAAATTTCACCTCTCCCGTTTATCCCAAAAGAACGTTAAAATAGGGATGATTAATTGAAAATAAATATATTGTCTCTACTTAAATTAAGCGGACTCACGCCATTTTTCAGTTTTTTTTATCACTTCGCTAGGAGAAAGCCCAGATCATGACCCAAGCCACCGCAACCCTATCCAAAGGCATCCAATTGACCGATTCAGCCCTCAATCACGTCCTCATGTTACGTCAACAACAGGGAAAAGACCTTTGTTTACGGGTGGGGGTTCGTCAAGGCGGCTGTTCGGGAATGTCCTACATGATGGATTTTGAAGATATTAGCCAAATGACAGAACATGATGACGTTTTTGACTATGATGGTTTCAAAATTATCTGCGATCGCAAAAGTTTACTCTATCTCTATGGTCTCGTTCTGGACTATAGCAACGCCATGATCGGGGGCGGCTTCCAATTTACTAATCCCAACGCCAATCAAACCTGTGGCTGTGGAAAATCCTTTGGTGTTTAAGGCGATCACGCAGTGTCGCTTGGCGATCGCCTAATACAGTATTTTAAAGAAGGGGACAGAGATTAATACGCTGTCCTATTTTGTTTATTGACTTTTTAAAAATTTTCCATGACTGAAACGATTGAATTGACCGATTCCCTAGAAGCTGAATTTGAAAAAGGATTAAAACGCTATCAGGACGGAGAAGATCCCGCGAGCCTCATTCCTTTATTTAAAGAAATTGCCGATCAAGCCCCCAGAAATCCAACCGTTTGGTCGTGTTTGGCTTGGCTCTATTTGCTCACCGATAAACCCGAAGCCGCTCTGAAAGCCGCCCAAAAGAGTATTAAGGTGGATAAAACCCATCCCCAGGCACGAGTTAATTTGGCGATCGCGATGTTAGAAACGAAAACGGCGGGTGTTCGTCCCCACGTTGAACTAGCGACCCAAATTATGTCTTTTGACAAGGAAATTTATCAAACCGTGGCAGATAATATTGAAGATGGATTGACTCGTAAATCTGACTGGAAAAGTCTTCAACGGATTAAGGAATGGCTCTTAACTTAGATCGAAAATTCTGAAGTTTTCTTTAATTAGGCGATCGCGTTTTTCAATCTAGGAGAATAGGAGAAGGCGATCGCGTTTTTATTTTATTGGGATAAGCTGTTAATTATCTAAAACACATACAGGCAAGGGGCTTAAGCCCCTTGTTAAAAGAATTTCAGTAAAATCATTATGCAATCTAAATTCGTAACAGCTTACGATCGCTTTTTTAAATTGGAGTGACAAGGTAATGATCGCGGTTATTGTCTCGTTTTAGTCGAATATTAAGAAAAGTAAGTATTGAGTCGTTAAAAGTGAAAGAGCTGTTATAAGTGGAAGAAGTCATTTTATTCTATCAGTTTCTCATTTATGATGAAGTTAACAGATATTCTCAAGGATTCTAATTATAAACTTTCCCAGTTTACGGAAACTGAAATTGTTCAATTAGAAAAAGCGATCGCCCTCAAAACGGTCAAAAACACTGAGGTTCCCTACACGGTTTGTCTGGTAAGGCAGAAATTAAGTTAACCCCAGAGGAAGTAATTCGTCAGTTATATTTACGGGTATTAATAGAGCGGTTAAAGTATCCTGTGAGTCGTGTGCAGGTAGAATATACGGTGACGTTTGGTAAGGAGAAAAAACGGGCTGATATTGCCGTAATGCAGAAGTGTTGAACGTCGAAAAAAGT
>JBEIFD010000613.1:0-2646 GCA_040382535.1 Merismopediaceae cyanobacterium | reverse complement strand
GTTTTTCTGGTTAGGCTGGTTGCGTCAGATTACCGCCTGGCTACCTCACAGCGAATCTCTTTGGCAAGAACTGCTATTTTTGCGGGAACTTCGGGCTGATCAAAAAGCCGTCACTCAAGTGGATGCCTTAGTTTTAGCAGAATCTTTGATGTTAGTGGCTCAACAGGCTCATCAAACTTCTCCCTTAACAGATTTAGAAGTCATTTGTGCGACCTTTTATCAAGAAAATCGCCTGCTCGTTCGTATTAATGGTTTGATCGATCCCAGCACTCAAAATCGTCTGACGGAAATGGGTTGGACGAGACTATTCTGGTTATTAGTTTTTATTCCCCTGATCCTCATTCCTTTGCATTATTAACATGGGTCAATTACCAAAAATTAACGATGCAGCCCCGCATTTTTCAGCTAAAGATCAGACGGGCAATATTGTCACGCTAGAGGATTTTCAAGGGTCTTGGCTAGTGCTCTATTTTTATCCCAAAGATAATACGCCGGGCTGCACAACGGAGGCGATTAATTTCAGTGAACAACAGTCAGTTTTTCAGTCGTTAGGAGTGAAAATCTTAGGAGTTAGTCCAGACTCAGAAAAATCCCATGGTAAGTTTATTGAAAAGCAACAGTTAAATCTACAACTACTCAGTGATCCTGATCATGCAGTGGCAGAAGCCTACGGGGTATGGGGGTTAAAGAAATTTATGGGTAAGGAATATATGGGAATCTTGCGCTCAACTTTTCTGATTAATCCCCAGGGAATCATTGTCTATATTTGGCCCAAGGTTAAGGTAAAGGGTCATGTGGCCGATGTGCTGACTCAAATTCGTGCTACCTGTAAATAATTAGGATTCTTCGGTATTTTTTATGCCAAATATGAGGTTATCTACTCCAGAATCCATGCCAAGAAAAGGTTTCCTTGTCTTTACACTCAATTCATGCCAAATTAACTGACAGTTTTAACTAAAAGCCTCATACGGCAAGAGTTTTAGGACTTGATAAAATGACTTAGCATAGTAACTACCGATGAACCAAAATCCAAGACTATCCCGTTAAACAACCTAATTCGTCTTGAGAAAAAGAATACAATTTTGTATCTAATTTCTTTCTTAATTCATCTAAGGTTTGAAAATTTTGCCAGGCAAAGAAATTTTTAATATACTGCCATAGTCTCTCAATCGAATTCACTTCAGGACAATAAGAAGGTTGATAAAATGCAATCACATTATCCGGAATCTCTATTTCTTCAGAGGTATGAGCAGGAGCATTATCCAACTGTTTCACTTGCTCTGACTTTCATGCCTTTAACCTGATCAACGTTATCCCTTAATGATTATGATTGGAACCGTTCTGCTTCTGGCAGCTTTGTTGGACTATCTTATTGCTGATCCTGACAGATGGCTCCATCCGGTGCAGGTAATAGGCTGGATCATTGCGGGACTAACCCAGATAATTCTGAGAACACTACCCAATCCTAGACAACGACGTTATGCCGGTATCGGTTTAGGGCTACTCGTTATTTTGGGAACCGGACTAGGAAGCTGGTTTTTGCTTTGGGGATTAGAGCAATGGCACTCTTGGTCACGTTGGGTCGTAGAAGTGATCTTGCTGGCCAGTGGTTTTGCGGGTCGGAGTTTATATCAAGCAACCGACAAAGTGTTAAAGGCTCTGCAACAAGGGGAGATAACATTAGCCCGCAACGCCCTCGGTCAATTTGTCGGACGAGATACGGAAACGTTAAATGAATCAGAAATTTTGCGAGCGACCTTAGAAAGTTGGGCAGAAAACTCAGTGGATGGGGTGATGGCTCCTTTGTTTTATGCCATTTTGGGTCTCTGGCTTCCCTGGGTGGGCCCGGTTCCTCTGGTTCTCAGCTATAAAGCGGCCAGTACATTGGATTCTATGATTGGTTATTTGCGGGAACCCTATCGCGATTTAGGCTGGTTTAGTGCTCGATTCGAGGATTATTTGACCTGGTGGCCCTGTCGTTTAACCGTATTAACATTGGCTTTGTTATCAGGAAAACCCATAATGGTTTTGGCTATTTGTCGTCGGGATGGACCCCAGGATCCTAGCCCTAATTCCGGTTGGAGTGAGGCGGTTTATGCCGCGATTTTAGGGGTGCAATTGGGCGGTGAAAATAGTTATCAAGGGGTTAAACGTATAAAACCGTTATTGGGAGAGCCTGATTTTCCGATTACAGTGGACAAGATTCAAGCGGCGATCGCCTTAACCCGTGTTTGTTTTTTACTTTGGCTGGCGATCGGGGTTGTGTCTGTTTACTGCCTTAAATTGACTTACATCTTGCACCAAAACTCATGTTCTAAGTTGTGACAGCAACTAACTGAAGTTGGAGTCCAAAAGATTGCAAAAGTGGACGTAATCGCTCGACTTGAGAAAAAAGGGAACAAAGAGCAACATCAGGAAAAAGTGTCTGAAGAGCAGAAGCAGAAGCTTGACCCCAATCAGGTGGTTTAGAGGAGTCAGTAGAAAGATAAACCCAATGGGCAAGAAGAAAACTAATCATCGAAAGAAGCAACCAGCGATAAACCCCCAGAAGAGTTTGTTGACCAAAACGATGTAAACCAAAACGATGTTTTACGGTCTTGAAAAAGCCCTCAATACTCCATCTTCGCCGTCCCCACCAGATAATGG
>JBEIFD010000612.1:0-2653 GCA_040382535.1 Merismopediaceae cyanobacterium | reverse complement strand
TGATGCCAATATCTCCTAAGACCTGAGTGATAATCAGGGCGGCTAATAAAAAGAAAGTTTTCACTAAAGCTGAAGATTGCTGTTAATTTGAGGGTTTGATTTGGTGGTAGTTTACCAGTTGGAAGCCTTCTTTTTTTAGGCGATCGCGGACGGTAGAACTCAATAGGGCCTGTAGTTCTAGGGGGCCAGTGGGATTAACCGTATTGGGTAGGCGATCGGGATGGGCATAGATTTCTACCAGAGTTGAGTGAATTTGGGGAAGTAGTTGCAATAAATAGGATTCGCTAATCTTACCGGTTTGCAGCAATCCATAAACTTTCTCTGTCGTTAAAATGCCCGCCGATTCCAATACTTTTTCGCTATGACGACGGAGTTGGCCAAACACCTGCGACCAGAGAATTTTAGTCAACCAGTTACTAGAATCAATAGCCAGATTAAGTTTTAATTCTTCTTTAGGTAAACGAATAAAAGGAATCGAAAATTCTGAGGCTAATTCTTTTAAAATATTTAAAACGACCGGATGAACGTGGAGATGTAAATGGCCATCCACATGGGATAGGGGTAAACCTGTTTGTTGAAATCTTTCTAATTGGGCCCGAATTTCTAGAACTAATTCCTGTCTGGCAGCTTGATTAAATTGATAGGTTAAACCAGCTTTAACAGCATCATCAGAAAAGTTTCCCTGACTATCAACAAGATGGGGAATGGTCGTAGCGGGTAATACTGAGCGACCACAGACTAGCACTAGATGTAAACCAACACCAAGATCAGGATTTTGTTTAGCTAGGGCAACGGCTTCTTGCCAGGCAAGGCCGGAAACCATTAAACTGGTGCTCGTTAAAATGCCATTTTTGTGGGCTTCAATAATCGCTTGATTGACGCTAGAGGATAGTCCAAAGTCATCTGCATTAATAATCAATTGCTTTGTCATTCTTCGATTATTGCTAATAAGTAATTTTTTTATTTACTATACCCTTTTTTCAGGTACTAAAGGCCTCTTGCGATCGCAGTTGATTTTTGTAAGTTGGCAAGAAGGCGATCGCGGTTTGTTTTTGTAAATTGATAAGCAGGCGATCGCTCTAAAAATGGTCTTGCTGTAAAATTTTCGTTGATTATATTTGACGCGAGCTCGAAAGCCCTATCGCACCGTTTCACAGGATAATCTATCAACGAATTATTTACAGGTAGAAAATGGTTAAAATAGCTTATAAGATTTCTTGAGGAAATTCTAATGTCAACATCACGCTCTGTAACTTTATCATTACCGATAGATTTGTTAAACAAGGTCGAAGTCGTTATCCAAAACCAAAATGAAGAATAGTTTGGATGAGTTTGTTACTTTAGGGTACCTCGAAAAATCGAAAGATTTTATAAAAACAGAGTGGGAGTGGGCAAAGAGGCTCTAACTTAGAGAGAAGAGTCATGATAAGGAGGCGAAAATGGTCAAAAGACAAGGAATAATAAAAAAACGCCAGTCAAGGCTAGAAGAGCGCAAAGATAAGTTACAAGACTTGAACCGGCTGATTCCCTGGGAAAGATTTTGTACCCAGCTAAAAGTGCTAGAACCGCAAAAGAGGAAAAGCCCAGCAGGTCGTAAACCCATAGCTCCCATAGTCCTGCTGAAAATGCTAGTGCTAAAATTTCTTTATAACCTGAGCAATGAAGAAGTAGAGTATCAAGCTCATGACCGAGCATCATTTAGAAGATTTTTAGGGCTAGAAGGGGAAGCAGAGATTCCCGATGCCACGACGGTGGATAACTTCGAGAAAAAACTGCAAGCGGCAGGTCTAATAGAAGTTGTGTTTGAGGAATTTGAAAGATTTCTAGGAGAGTCGGGGTATGAAGCAAAGGGAGGACAAATCATTGATGCAACACTGGTACCAGTGCCGATTCAACAGAATAGGAAAGAGGAAAATGAGAAAATAAAGAAGGGAGAAATTCCAGAGGAGTGGCAGAACAAGCCGCAAAAGTTAGCACAAAAGGACGCCACAGCCCGATGGACACAGAAAAATGGGAAGAGCTACTTTGGCTACAAAAATCACATTAGTATTGACAAAGAGCATGGTTTCATCCGTCGTTACAGTGTGACAGATGCCTCAGTACATGACTCGCAACAGTTGGGAGCCGTGTTAGACCCCGACAATGAAGGGCGGGAGGTTTGGGCAGATAGTGCCTATCGTAGTGAGAACATAGAGGCTGGATTGGAAGCCCTCGGTCATATCAGTCATATCCATGAGCGGGCTTATCGCAATCGTCCACTGACTGAAGAAGCCATAGCCAGCAATCGGAAGAAATCGAAGACCAGAGCAAAAGTAGAACACGTATTTGGGGCTTGGGTAATGAGTATGGGAGGAAAGTTGATGAGAGGAATCGGACTGGAGCGGGTGAAGGCGCACATCGGACTCAAGAATTGGGTTTACAACCTCAGTCGTTATGTATTCTGGCAGAAACAGGAGTCCTGTGTGCTAGGGGGTCAGTGTGCCTAACCGTAGGGATAAAGTCCGATGAGGCTAGAAAATATAAGTTACGAAACACATTTTTAGTTGTTTAAAACTATTTTCCGTTGTTACTGTATGTCAAGTAATTTGCCTTGACCAGCTTTTTGTTAACAAAATCTTTTTTTCGAGGTTCCCTTAAGTCTGTGCGGGTTCAT
>JBEIFD010000611.1:0-2661 GCA_040382535.1 Merismopediaceae cyanobacterium | reverse complement strand
GGAAAGCAGAAGCTAGTGAAGACTTTAACTTTGAAGCCTTTAATGCGGGGATGTATGACCGCGCTGTGGCGGAAAAAATGGATGCAGAAACCATTTCTAAAGTCCTCTATCCCAACGATAATACCCCTGCGGGTCGGGAATTACGTCTAGCGCAACAATATTTCTTTGTTTCCGCTTCTCTTCAGGATTTAATTCGTATTCATCTCCGTATTCACGATAATTTGGACAATCTCCACGAACGAGCCGCCGTCCAATTGAACGACACTCACCCCGCCGTCGCGATCGCAGAAATCATGCGGTTACTGGTGGATCAGTATGGCTACGATTGGGAAAAAGCCTGGAGTATTACTCAAAAAACCTTTGCCTATACCAATCACACCCTTTTACCCGAAGCCCTAGAGCGTTGGGAAGTGAGTTTGTTTGCCAAACTATTGCCCCGCCATCTGGAAATTATCTACGAAATTAACCACCGTTTTTTGGAAAAAGTGCGGATTTGGTTTCCTGAAGATGAACCATTGGTCAGCAGTCTTTCCATCATCGAAGAAAATCATGGTCAAAAGATTCGCATGGCCAATTTAGCCTGTATCGGCAGTCATGCCATTAACGGTGTAGCCGCTCTCCATACGGAATTGCTCAAAAAAGACACGCTCCAAGATTTTGCGAAACTCTGGCCTCAGAAATTTTTCAATAAAACCAATGGTGTCACCCCCCGTCGTTGGATTTTACTGAGTAATCCCGAACTTTCTGCCCTAGTTTCTGAAAAAATTGGAGACAGTTGGCTGAAAAATTTGGATGAAATGCGACAAATTGAAAAATTTATTGATGATCCCGAATTCTGCGAGCGTTGGCGACAAATCAAACAGGACAACAAACAACACCTCGCCGATTACGTTCGTAAATATCGCGGCATTGAAATGGATGTCAATTCTATTTTCGATGTTCAAGTCAAACGGATTCACGAATATAAACGCCAACATTTAGCGGTTTTACAAATCATTGCTTTTTACAACCGCATTAAACAAAACCCTGAAACTGAAATTGTTCCCCGCACCTTTATCTTCGGTGGAAAAGCCGCTCCTGGTTATTTCATGGCCAAATTAATCATTAAACTGATTAATGCCGTCGGTGAAGTCGTCAACGCCGATCCTGATGTGCGTGGTCGTTTAAATGTCGTCTTTTTGCCTAACTTTAACGTTTCCCTGGGTCAACGAGTTTATCCCGCCGCCGATCTTTCTGAACAAATTTCCACAGCAGGAAAAGAAGCGTCAGGAACAGGAAACATGAAGTTTGCCATGAATGGAGCCTTAACCATTGGAACCCTAGACGGAGCCAATATCGAAATTCGGGAAGAAGCGGGCGCAGAAAACTTCTTCTTATTTGGCTTAACCGCCGAAGAAGTGTATGCTGCCAAAGCAAATGGCTATCATCCGAGGGAATATTACGAACAGAATGCGGAACTGCGGGCAGTGATTGATCGCATTGCGGGTGGTTATTTCTCTCACGGTGACAAATCTCTGTTCCAACCCATTGTCGATTCCTTGCTCTATAGCGATCCCTATATGTTGCTCGCTGACTATCAAGCCTATATCGATTGTCAGGATGCCGTTAGTGCCGCCTACCAAGACCAAGCTCGTTGGACAAAAATGTCGATTCTCAATTCAGCCCGTATGGGGAAATTCTCCTCAGATCGGACGATCGCAGAATATTGCAAAGAAATCTGGGACGTTAACCCCGTCAAAATTTCATTAGACGAGTATAGTCCTGTACTCTAAGCGAAAAAAAGGAGATTAGGGTTTTGGTTAATCCAGGCTCTAATCCATTTAGTAGGGGCGAATTGCGTTCGCCCTCTAACAGATTTATATTTAAAAACGTTACTTTTGGACGCAAGCCTTGCGCCCTTACAGGATTTCTTTTAATATCTTCCACACTTTTAGTTCAAATTGGTATTAAAACTGAAATAATTAATATTTAAAACCCTCTAATTTAACATCCCATTATTTATGCTCTGGCCCTATAAAACACCTGGAATTACTGACAGTTTATTTGAACGTTTACCAGGTATTCCCCTCAGTAAAAGAGAAATTCGCTTACTTTTAATCTCTGCACTGCGTTTAAAAGCAGATTCGGTGATTTGGGATATTGGAGCGGGAACGGGAACGATTCCCATTGAATTAGCCTTACTCTGTCCCAACAGCAAGATTATTGCTATTGAACGGGATGAAGAAGTCGCAGCTCTCATTCGTCGGAATTGCGATCGCTTTGGGGTAAAAAATGTCCAAGTTCTAGAAGGTAGCGCACCTGATTGTTTAAAAGGTCTAACTCCCTTGCCCGATCGCGTTTGTATTGAAGGAGGTCGTCCTATTAAAGAGATTATCAAAGCCATTTGGGGTTATCTCGAACCCGATGGACGCATTGTGGCAACAGCCAATAATTTGGAAAGCCTTTATCTGATTTCGGAAAGTTTAGCAGAACTCCAAGTCCGCAATGTCGAAGTGGTTCAATCAGGTGTTAATCGATTAGAAACCAGGGGACTGAATCAAACCTTTGCCGCCCTTGATCCGAGTTTTATTTTAAGTGGAGAAAAGCTAGTTTAAATCAGGGCTATTTTATTCTAAAAATACGCTTGAGATTATCGAAATTCAAGGCGTAAATTTATTGGTT
>JBEIFD010000610.1:0-2675 GCA_040382535.1 Merismopediaceae cyanobacterium | reverse complement strand
TTATTTTTAGAGGGGCTGGCATTGCTTCTTTATAATACAGTCATTCCATCTTACATTTAATTCCACCTTCCTACTTAAGGCTTTTGGTGATGCTCAGTATCGAGGATTAATTACGATCGCCCCACCTTCTCCTAATAAAGATGGTGAAACAATGCGACAAGACCTAGAAGCAGGAGGTATTCCTGTTTTTAAAACGATTATTCGTCGCACGATAGGCTATCAAAAAGCCGCCCTAGAAGGAAAAATCATTCGTGATTTAGCAGATTCCCGACTTAAGGTGGCATGGCAAGACTATAAAAACTTAGGCAAGGAAATTGAGGAGGTATTAGATGGCAGGTAAATTTGGCGATATTATCCAGAAAGCCAGAGAACAGGAAAACCAGATAACTGGTTTACAAGATAATAAAACTAGCCAATCTGAAAAGGAGCAATTGTCTGGTTTACAAAATGACCAGATAACCAGTGAACCAGATGTTAATCTTTGCGTTAAAGTCCCTAAGTCAATACGGCATCATTGGGCGGTAGAGGCTAAAAGGACAGGAGTGACGATGACCTCAGTTATTATCGAAGCCCTTACCCAGAAGTTTGGCTTACCAGAGAACCAGTAAACCAGATGTCCAGAAGACCAGAATAATGGTTAATCTTTGAAGGATGATCGCAGTCATGCAAACTACTCATCAATCGGTTTTCTTAAAGCTTTGACTGCACTACGTTTGGTTTTGGAATCCATGCGTTTGCGTTGGGAACTGCGAGTCGGTTTTGTGCCCCTGCGGGGCTTGGGTAAAGTTGTGATGCTATTGATTAGCTGTTGGAGTCGTTGTAGGGCTTCTTCTCGATTCTGGTCTTGAGTACGGTGGGATTGAGCTTTGATGATCACGATGCCGTCTTTGGTGATGCGTTGGTCATTAAGGTTTAACAGGCGTTCTTTATAGGCATCAGGTAGGGAAGAAGCCCCAATATCAAACCGTAGGTGAATAGCGGAGGCCACTTTATTCACATTTTGACCACCTGCTCCCTGAGAACGAATTGCGGTCATTTCGATTTCCTTTAGGGCAATACTTAGGCTTTTTGTTATCTGTAACATAATATTCTCATTCTCCATTTTCAGCATAACCTTGTTCGGCTAAGGTCTTAGTTTTTTTTGCTAGGGGAGAAGTTTCTGAAATACTGCTTAAGATTAGCTTAGAGTGAAGTCATGAAAGAAAATTTATTGCTATTCCTTTTGGGGATCAGCTTACCTGACTTTTCCCACTATCTTTTTATTTGAGCGATCGCTTGATTTTCCCCTATCTCAAAGTCCTATTCTCTTGTCGGCCATTATCATCAAGACCAGATTATTGAAAACAGTGAAGAGTTTGAAACCCCTATTCTGTGGTCGTTTTCAGAATTAATGGGAAAATCCAGGTCGTTAAACAGGTAATAAAGTATTTTCTCTGGCTGAATTTTTTAGAGTCCGCTAATGTCTGAAATTAATTATGGAGGAAAAACAATGACAATGAATGTACTTGGATACGCTGCACAGTCTGCTAAAGACGCTATAGCTCCTTATCGCTTTGTACGTCGGGAGCCACGCACTAACGATGTGGTTATCGAAATTCTCTACTGTGGTGTCTGTCACTCAGATTTGCATACTGCTCGCAATGACTGGGGTAACACGAATTACCCTGTAGTGCCTGGCCATGAAATTATCGGTCGCGTAGTTAGCGTCGGTTCAAAGGTCACACGCTTTAAAATAGGTGATCATGCGGGTGTCGGTTGTATGGTTGATTCCTGCCAGCATTGTGCAGCCTGCGGCCAAAGATTAGAACAATATTGCGAAGAATTTCCCACATTTACCTATAACAGTAATGATCGTCAGGATCATCTACCCACTTTTGGCGGTTATTCCGAGAAAATCGTTGTGTCGGATAAATTTGTACTGAAAATTCCTGATGGTTTGGACTTGAAAGGAGCCGCGCCGTTATTGTGCGCTGGAATTACCACTTGGTCACCACTCCGTCACTGGCAAGTCGGTAAAGATAGCCATGTAGCCGTTATCGGTCTCGGTGGTTTGGGACACATGGCATTGAAACTGGCAAAAGGACTTGGCGCAAACGTCACGCTGTTTACCCGTTCACCTGACAAGGAACAAGATGCTCGTCGTCTAGGTGCAGATAACATCGTACTCTCTACCAATGAAGAGAAAATGGCAGCCGTAAAGGGAAAGTTCGACCTGATTCTCGATACCGTACCGAATATGCACGATCTCAACCCATACCTGCCATCGCTCTCGCTTAACGGCACTTTGGTACTGGTCGGATTTTTAGGAGGTCTGGAACCAGTATTGAATACCGTTCCCTTAATCATGGGACGTAAATCGATCGCGGGTTCCCTCATCGGCGGCATCGCTGAAACACAGGAAATGCTCGATTTTTGCGGCGAACACGGTATCACTTCAGATGTAGAAGTGATCAACATTCAGGATATCAATGAAGCCTATGAACGTATGCTAAAAAGTGATGTGAAATACCGCTTTGTTATTGATATGGCTTCACTGAAAAACCTATAGCGAACAGCAATTCTAACTTTTGGCGTGGTTGACGCTTAAGGTTCAACTTATTGTTAGTAGTGAAATTTCTGATCAGAAAAGTGAAGAAACAAAATTTCCCTTACAAGAACAATACCTTTGCCAAAAT
>JBEIFD010000609.1:0-2705 GCA_040382535.1 Merismopediaceae cyanobacterium | reverse complement strand
ATAACAAGGAATTAGTAATAAAGAATATTCTTTAAAAAAAGCTGAATCTTGTTGTGAATTTAATGGTAACGTATTTCCCTCTATACAGGAAAATATTTTTATTCCCTGACTCAAAAATTGATGTTCTTGTTCAACTAATTTTTGACAGAGGGTTAAAAAATTCTGGGTACAGAAATCGTTTTGATTTAAAATTTGAATACTAAAGCAATGGTTAGCCAAAAGCTCCCACTGTAAAATTTCTGTAAATCCAATTGTTGTTCTTAATAAATCAATAAACTTGAATCGTATTTCCTGGATCGCTTCCATCCGTTTCTCAGTTTTCTTCCTAGAAATTAGAAAGGGTAGATTTTGAGGACTTTATTGGTCATAAATAGGTCTATTTATTGTAAATTATAAAAACAAATTTAGTAAATTATTTAATGATGTTCTTACTATCGTATACAGTTATGTCCATCCTGGAAATAGCGATCGCAAATTTGCTCAAAAATCAATGGTCTGCTCCCGTAATCCAATCTAGGCTAAAGGAACGCTTTAGTTCGTTTAATTCATCTCGATGGGCTGTGACACTGATCAAACGAGAGGTTTCGGGCTTATTCATGGGAGAAGGAGCGATTTTTAGGCATATTTTTTCCACACGTCCTGCTTTGTTCCAGTAGAACAATCCTGCGATCGGAGCGATTAAGACCAAGCCAAAAAAACCCAGACTCAGGGAAGGATAGATAAAAGATAGAACTAAAATTAAGCAAAATAGTCCCAAAATTGCTAACAGGGTCAGAAAAATCGCCATAAATTTACTAGGACGAACAAATCCTTGGAAAACAATTTCTTTTTCTTCGGCATCAACGGAACTAATCTGATAAGCTCGCTCCAGAAAATAGCTTTGTAGTTGGTTTAAGAGGGAATCTTCGGGAGAATCGGCAATAAATTGGAGGGTCTGAATCCTTTCTTTGACAGAGGCACGGATAAAAAAGACCAGACCGATGAGGGAGAGGAGGGTAAAAATGAAGGTTGAAGTGAGGGCAGGGGTATTCACGATGAATTAATTGCGTCTAAAATAAATGCTATTGTTTACTATAACAAGTCTAATAGCGGTTTGAGAATAAAAAAGAAACCGTTAAAATAATTCAACGATTATTTACTTTCTTTCTTCAGTTAAACAGAAAATTTTTCCATTCTAAAACTCAATTTTATGTTAGAAGCTCTACAATTTGATTTCATGCGAAATGCCTTAATCGCGGGGATATTAGTGAGTATTAGTTGTGGCATTATTGGAACTTTAGTCGTTGTGAATCGAATTGTTTTTATTAGTGGCGGGATTGCCCATGCGGCCTATGGTGGCATTGGTATCAGTTATTTTTTTAAATTTAGCCCTGTTTTAGGAGCTATTTTATTTAGCATTTTTTCGGCAATGGGAATGGGGATATTGCAACGACGGCTCAGAGAAAGGGCGGATACGTTAATTGGAGTGATGTGGGCGATGGGTATGGCGATCGGCATTATTTTTATTGATCTGACCCCTGGTTATAAAGCCGATTTAATGAGTTATTTATTTGGCAGTATTTTGGCCGTTCCTCGTGCCGATCTTTGGGGAATGGTATTAATTGACGGATTAATTTTAGGGTTTGTTATCATTTTTTATAAGGAATTACTCGCCATTTCCTTTGATGAAACCTTTGTCACAATTCGCAATCTTCCCGTTGAACTGATTTATTTACTCCTGATGGCCGCGATCGCCTTAACAGTGGGAATGATGATGAAAGTCGTGGGACTCATTATGGTCATTGCCCTGTTGACCATTCCCGCCGCAATTAGCGGTCAATTAGTGAAAGATATGAGAGCAATGATGCTCGTTGCTAGTTTGCTAGGGATGATTTTTACTACAACGGGTTTGTGGCTTTCCTACCGTTTAAATTTAACATCTGGGGCAACTATTATTTTAGTCGCAGGGGTGGCCTATTTCTTCAGTTTTTTATTCAGTAGAGGGATTAAGGTATTGGGCCTCACTACCACAAAACAATCAATGTAGCTTTGGGTCATTGCGTAAGAGACAGTTCAAGGGTGTAAACCCCTTGTTGATAAGCATGGAGAATAGTGTTGCATCATAGTGTGGTATGATTACTTTGAATATGTAAAGAAATCAACAAAGTATCAATTATTTTAAATCTTTTTATGAATAGCTTACTGACGATTACCTCTAGCCGTATTCTTTATCATCAAGTTGCTGCTTTATTATTATATCAATCGGTTTTCGAGAATGAACTTGGTCAAGCTTTTATTAATCTTTTACAAACATTACACTATAAAGATAGTGATCAATCTATCACTTCCGTGAGTTGCCTAAAAGCCTATGGTCGTTGGTTTAAATTATTAACAGAAACAAATCAGAGTTGGCAGGACTTTATCGTGGAGCAAATTCTGTTGGCAGATAATGCCTTTAGTCAACAGGGCCAATTGACGAGTTTTGAGCAATTGTCTCCTACTCTGATTAAAGCGGCAGAACATGATTTGCAAATTTTACAAAATATTTATTTTTGTCCTGCTAAACAAGTTATTCAATGGGTAGAAATTGCTTGTCAAACCTTGGCTAGTGTTCTTCCTTGGGAGATGGAAAATCAACAAGATTTTTTTAGTAATTGCCCCACAGATTGGTCGGAAAATGTTCCAGAATTAGCAAAATTTTATCAAGAAAATGGGGCGGGGATTTT
>JBEIFD010000608.1:0-2723 GCA_040382535.1 Merismopediaceae cyanobacterium | reverse complement strand
GGCTAGGTTTTAATTATTTCCCTATTTCCTCTAAGCCTTACACCATACCTTTTTTCGCCTTTAATCAAACTACACCAGTGCCAAGGGCTATCTCGAATCATGTAAAAATGCCGAAACAGCCAGAATTGTCATAGTTGGCCCCCATTAGACAAATCGCGGTTACAAAGTGTGACTGCGACATCGCCTTAACTTAAGTAATGAACCTAACTATATTGCTCACTCACATCCAGATCAAACAACATCTGGAGCGATTGCAGACAGTGTTTACGAGCCTCAATGTCTTGTTGGGCGCGGAGTTGCACCATCGGTTCATGGAGGATTTTATTGACAATTCCCCTGGTCAGAGCTTCAATCACCTCTTGATGTTTTTCTGCAAATTCCGTACCGAGTCGGGAAAGGGCTTTTTCCAACTCCTGCTCCCGAATATCCTCGACCTTACTCCGCAAACAACTAATAGTCGGAACCGTATCCAGCGATCGCCACCAGAGTTCAAAGGCTTCTACCTCTTCTTCGAGGAGAATTTCCGCTTCCTGGGCCATTTTGCGGCGACTAGCATGGTTTTGAGCCACGACTGCCTTTAAATCATCCACATTATAGGCAATTACCCCCGTCATACCGTTAACATCCGAATCCACATTACGGGGAACGGAAATATCAACTAACATGACCGAGTGATTTTCGGGAATACAGGAAGTCAGATTGGCCCGATTTAAAATAGGTTCCGTCGCCCCTGTACTGGTAAAAACAATGTCAGACTGGCCCACAATGGGTAACATTTCCGTCAGGGGTTGGAGATTGAGGGTTGCCTGGGAAAACTGAGCCGCCAATTCTTCAGAACGACGATGGGAACGATTCACAATGGTGATATCCGTCGCGCCCTTTGCCAATAGATGTTTCACCAATAAACAGGACATTTTACCCGCCCCGATAATGGCGATTTTCTGGGTCGTTAGGTCAACTTTAGTATGGACTAATTCCACCGCCGCCGAAGAGATGGAAACGGCTCCTGTGCCAATACTGGTTTCCGTGCGAACCCTGCGTCCTGCGGTGATCGCTTGTTTGAATAAACGGTCTAATAAACGGTTAATGCCCTTGTATTTCTGCCCTAATTTATGGGTATTACGAACCTGGGCGAGAATTTGTCCTTCTCCTAAGACTAAACTTTCTAAGCCCCCCGCGACCCGCATGAGGTGACGCACGGAATCTTGGTGGAGTAGGGTAAAAAGGTAACGGCGCAGTTGTTGGAGGGGGATATGGGCAGTTTCGGATAAAAATTGCGTGATTTCGGTAACGCCCTTCTCAGTTTCAGTCACAACGGCATAAATTTCAAGTCGATTACAAGTGCTGATGATAGCAACTTCTTCGATGTGGGGATAACCGCGCAGGTGGGCGATCGCTTCTTCGATCTTGGCTTCCTGGATACTGAGTTTTTCACGAATTTCAACAGGGGCTGTTTTATGGCTCAGTCCCACAACGGCAACATTCATGGCTTCTCCTAGTTTTCTTATCGTTGATTGATAAACGAAAGGCATTAAAGTTTTTTTCTATCTCTTTGAAATTTAGACTGAATCGGGCGTTAGGACAAGGGGATTGGGTCTATAACTATATAAAATTTTGTTAAGCGAGATGAGTGTTGGATCGTTCAGCCTCGTTTTAGACGCGATCGCTCTTAACGATCAATCAAGTTTTCAGCTTTGATTTAAACAAATGAGCGCAAGCCTTGCGCCCCTACGATCCTCTAAAAACCTTCTGTAGGGGCGAATTGCGTTCGCCCTTGAACAATACTTGAACAATATTAAGATAAACCTATCACCCCAATTCCCAAAGAGCCATTCAAGATGAACAAAATCGAGTTAAGCCAGCGTCTAGAAGTCGCCCATACCCTAGCGGATTTATCAGGGGAAGTGATTCGTTCCTATTTTCGGCGATCGCATTTAACGTCCCAAACCAAGACGGGAGAGAGTTCCTCTATTGTAACGATTGCGGATCAAGAAGCAGAACAGGCAATGGTGGACTATTTAACGCAAGTCTTTCCCCAAGACGGCATTATTCGGGAAGAAGGGGAAAATCAGCTTTCCCAAAGTGGCTATTATTGGGTGATTGATCCCATTGATGGAACCTCGTCTTTTGTGAAGGGTTTACCGATTTTCGGCACGTTGATTGGATTAGTGGATCAAGCAGGAAAAACCGTTTTGGGCATTGCGGATCAACCCATTAGTCGGGAAAGATGGCAGGGAATTGATGGGGAATTAACCCTTTTAAATCATCAATTATTAACGAATTCCTACACCTCAGAAAATTATTGGAATTTGGCAGAAGCTTGTCTGACTTCTACTACGCCTTTAATGTTTATTACTCCCAGACAAAAGGCGATCGCGTCTCAACTACAAACGATCTGTAAACGGACGGCCTTTGGGGGAGATTGCTATAACTATTTATCCCTAGCTTCGGGATGGACAGCGATGCCCCTCGTTATTCTGGAATCAGATATGAAATATTACGATTTTTGTGCTTTAATTCCCATTGTTGAAGGGACGGGCGGTATAATAACAGATTGGTCAGGCAAGGCATTAAATCAGCATTCAACCGAAGTTTTAGCGGCTTCTAATTGTGATTTACATCAAGCGGCTTTGAAACTTATCCAGGCAATCTAGTAGGATAATTGTAATTAAATAGAAGATAGAATTTCCGCTCGATCCCCCTGTCCTACGGACACCCCCCTT
>JBEIFD010000607.1:0-2734 GCA_040382535.1 Merismopediaceae cyanobacterium | reverse complement strand
ACAATTAACCACCAAAGGCGACGGGAAAGGCAAGTTTCAAAGCAGCCGTAATCAATAAATTAGCTAAAGAAACGGGCAACAGAAATTTCCAGCCCAAATTTAACAATTGGTCAATCCGTACACGGGGGACTGTCCAGCGCAAGAGAATGGCAATAAAGATTAAAAAGTAGGCTTTGAGAATGGTCATCGTAACGCCCAAAGCGGCTGTAACGATCTGTAACCAAGCTTCGGTTTCGCTGATACCGAGCCAATTAGCTAATTTATCCAAGGGAATGGGGAATTCCCAACCGCCTAAATAAAGAATGGCAAAAACCAAAGCAGATAAAACCAAATTGACGTAGGAACCGACATAAAATAAACCAAATTTCATGCCTGCATATTCGGTTTGATAGCCCGCGACCAGTTCTTCCTCTGCTTCGGGTAAATCGAAGGGTAAGCGTTCACATTCCGCTAAGGCGGAGATCCAAAAAATAATAAAACCAACGGGTTGTCGCCAAATATTCCAGCCCAGAATGCCATAGCCCGATTGTTGGTGAACAATGTCAATGGTACTCATGCTATTGGACATCATCACGATCGCCAGAACGGCCAGAGCGAGGGGAATTTCGTAACTAATCGATTGAGCGGCGGCCCTGAGTCCCCCTAACAGCGAATATTTATTATTAGAAGAATAACCCGACATCAATAAACCGATGGGGGCGATGCTAGAAAGAGAAATCCAGAGAAAAATTCCAACATTCAGATCCGTAATGACTAAATTTTGTCCAAAGGGAATGATGAGGTAGGACAAAAACACGGGCATGACGACTAAAACGGGGCCGAGGGTAAATAACCAGGGATCGGCTTTAGCGGGAACCACATCTTCTTTGAAGACTAATTTCATCCCATCGGCAACGGGCTGTAAAACCCCCAAAGGGCCTGCAAATTCTGGGCCAACACGCTGTTGAGCCGCCGCAGAAATTTTTCGCTCAAGCCAAACTACCACCAGCACGCCGACGGTTGCCCCAATAATCATCAAAATAGAGGGGAGGGGAATCCAAAAAGCCTGGGAAACGCCCTTGGGCAGTCCCAAACTGGTGAGGGTTTCAATAAAACTACTTCTAAGGTCAATTCCTGCGTTCATATTACCGATGGGATGAGTTTACGAAGAGCGAATTTTGGGTATGGTCTGTATTTGCGACCACTAAAGATTGTAAACAAATTTTTAAGCTTAGTATAGCCTGGTCTGGGATTCTACCAAATTATTCCTGACATTTGACCGATTGTTAATTTGATGAAATGGGATAGAAATTTTTTATGAATGATTGTTTTGAACTCCATCCCCAAGGGCGATCGCCGTTCTCCTTACCATTGAGTTAAACAATTTACAAAATTTTCTGTCCCGTTAATAAACCACGCACTTCTAACATAGCCGAATAAGTCGGAATAATATGTAGCGTTTCATTGATAGGGCTTTCTTTGAGGGCAATTTGAATGGCTTTTTCTAAATTTTCTTCCAGAATTAACTTAAACGGATTTTCACTGTCGTCCAAGGCTTCACGGCTATACTGCAAACGCAGGGCCATGTCATAAATGCGATCGCCACTCACGACAAAGGTTCCGCCTAGTTTAACCAGTTGTTCCGTATCCACATCCCAAATCCATGAGACATCGGTGCCGTCGGGAATGCGGTCATTGAGGACTAGGAGAGTGACAGAAGATTTTCCTTGCTCCTTAATCTCATTGACTGCCCGAATCGTTTCATTCATACCCACAGGATTTTTGGAGAGCAAAATTCGGACGTGTTTCCCCTCAATGGTTAACTCTTCGGCACGACCAAAGGCGGCTTTGAAGGTCTTGATATTATTAAAAATTGCTTCGTTGGTGACACCGAGTTCCTTGGCAACCAATCCCGCCGCGAGGGTATTGTATTTGTTATAAACCCCGATGAGGATTTGGGGCCATTCACTACTATGAAATGCGGGTTGGCTTTTACTAAATCCACAACTAAGACAGGTAAAATCCCCTAGATGGGAAAGATAAACCCCACGATAATCCAGAGGATGGCCGCAATTGGGGCAGTAAATCGAATCTACTGCGTGGGGAATTTCTTCTAAATATAATTTCGGCTCACTTAGTCCAAAATAACGGACATTTTGGGTTAATTGTTGTCCAAAGTGGGAAAGAGTCGGATCATCGGCATTGACGACAATTAGGGTTTCCTTGGGTAGGGGCGCGATCGCGGTTTGCCAACGGCGACTGATGGTATCGACTTCCCCATAACGGTCTAATTGGTCACGGAAGAGATTTAATGCCAAAATGGCACGGGGCTGACATTCTTTTAACAGCAGAGGCAAAATATTTTCATCGACTTCTAAAATGGCAAAATCGGTGTTAAGTTGACCAATTAAATTGGTATCTGCCAATAAGGCCGTAATTAGCCCATTGATTAAATTGGCCCCTGTGATATTGTGGGTAACTTTAAAACCTTGATTATCTAAAATCGTCCGTAATAGGAGAGAAGTCGTTGTTTTGCCATTGGTTCCCACCACTAAAATCACGCCCTGTTTGACTTGTTGCGAGAGTAACATCAATAAACGGGGATGGAGACGACGGGCAATTTCGCCTGGTAACACACTGGCCGCGCCCAAATTTAGCGATCGCACGATCGCCGTGACGGTTTTAGCGATAGCAACCGCGATACCCAGACGAATTCTATCAATAACCGAAATTTTACCCATTTTTTCCATCAGTT
>JBEIFD010000606.1:0-2737 GCA_040382535.1 Merismopediaceae cyanobacterium | reverse complement strand
GGTTTTGAGACATGGACATCCATCGTTATTTTATTTTTAAAAATTTTTTGGGTATGTAATTCTTCCTTCACTCTACGAATTACTTTATTATAATAACGAATCAACAACCCCCCCCCCGACATAATAAAAACTACTCCAACTAAGTTGATATTCAAAGGATATGCCGAATCCTTATGGCTTTCTTTTAACTTGGCAATTCTTCTTTCTAATAACTGAATTCCGACAATAGATAACGGTTCAGGACGAGCGGGTAATAAATAAAAATTACTAGCCGCGATCGCGCTTCGAGTTAACAGATTATAACCAGGCGCACAGTCCATGATCACAAAATCGTATTCATCCATCACAGGATCTAAAATCTTTTTAATTAAAACTGATTCAAATTTATTCCAAACTGATTCAAAATTGATGCCTTCATTTAACTGAGCTTCTTTGTGGAGCATTTCCGAAACTAAATATTCATCGTATAATTCAATATCACCAGGCAATAATTCCAAACCTTCCACATCACAAATCGCAGGACAAATAATATCAAATACATCCAACTTACTGTGGGGATTCGGTTGAATAACATTATCAATTAAATAACTCAGGGTTTTCCGTTTTTTCCGAGTTTGGGCAAATTCATGGGGAGACATCAAACTCAACGTCGCACTAATTTGAGCATCTAAATCTAAGACTAAAACTCGTTTTTTGTGATATTTCGCTAAACAAGTTGCCAGATTAACCGTTAGAGTTGTTTTTCCTACTCCGCCTTTCATATTGACGGTGCTAATCACTAAGGCCATTGAGCGCATCCCCAAAAATGTCTTCAGCCAGTTTACCAGACTATCGTTCAAATATATTCCGCCAATTAGTACAAGCGACTTAAAACATAATCCGCCAATTCAAACAGCGATCGCGATGCACCCGATGGCTTGAGGCATTCAAGTTGCTTAACCGCGAGTTTGGCATGGTAGGCCGCTAAATCCCTTGCTCGATCAATGCCCTGGGTTTCACGAACCATCTGCAACGCCTGCTCAATATCTCCTTCTTTTTTAAATTCGCGATCGATTAGCGTGATTAAATCAGGATTTTCTTCCATTGCAAACAGCACAGGAGCCGTAATATTCCCACTAATCAAATCAGACCCCGCAGGTTTTCCTAAAACTTCCGTTGGCGAAGTAAAATCCAGAATGTCATCTACAATCTGGAACGCCAATCCTAAATCGCGACCATAGCCATATAATTGCTCGGCAGTTTCATCCGAAACATCACTTAAAACCCCCGCCGCCTTAGCACTATTGGCAATCAAAGAAGCAGTTTTATAGTAACTTTTTTCTAAATAGGATTCGAGGGAAATATCCACATCAAAACGATTAATACTCTGTAAAATTTCTCCCTCAGCAAAATCTCGAATAACCTCCGAAAGTAGCTTGACCACTTGTAAATTATCCAAATTAGCCAAATACCAAGAAGATTGAGCAAACAGAAAATCCCCTGCCAATACCGCAATGCGATTATCAAATAAATTATTAACCGTCGGCACATTTCTCCGCAGATCGGCCTCGTCAACTACATCATCGTGAACCAAGCTCGCCGTATGAATCATCTCCGTAATTTCAGCTAAACGCCGATGACGAGGAGTGATTTCTTGATCCAGCATAGTGGCCCGCGAGACCAATAACACGATCGCTGGTCGTAGGCGTTTCCCTCCCGCCTCAAACAAATGTTCGGCCGCCGCACCTAAAATCGGGTGACGCGCACTAATAAGCTGCTTAAGATTGTCCGTCAAGAGACGCAAATCAAGTTCAACAGGGTCAAAGAGGGAGGTGCTGGAAATCATCGGTTAGCCAGGTCTGGCAGATTTTAGTTACGAAAGTTTACATAGATTAATACTTATTTTAAGATAACCTCTCCAGTCCCGAAAATGTTGATTCTCCTTTTTTGGATTTGTTGGAGTTGGAATCTGCCATAAAAAATTTCCTATGGCTAAATTTTATTGACAGGCCACGTTTCTGTGTTAGCCTGTAGTTAGGGATTTGAAGAGCCTTATGCTTTTCTGAAAGTTCCCCAAAAGTCTTTTGACTTTGAGGGTTTGCAAGTTAGGGCGTGAGTAGGGCATTTTTGCCTAATATCCGCAAATAAGAGAAATTCTTTCTGTCGGTTGAGTTGGCTCAGGACATGAACGAGTAGGACATTTTCTGGGGCTACTGCTCCATCACAAGGAACGATTAAAAATCTTAAGAGGGTATAAAAGGCTAAGTCATTTAATGGGCTTACTTTTGTACTTGTTATTGTTGAACATAGGAAAGAAACAAGCAAGTCTTAATCAGGACTTGTCGTTTTTCGTTTGTCTATTATTGTTGAATTTATAAATACTTACAAGGAACAAGGAAATGATTGTAGTCCAAATTTTGGCATTGGCCGCCGCTTATTTACTGATCGTTTATGTTTCGTTGGTTATTGCTAAACACTTAAAAAATACGAAACAAGGTCAATGTTAGACCTGTCCGAAAAATAGAAACCTAAGTCTGTGATGACGTTTAGGCACTGGTGTAGTTTGGGCACTGGTGTAGTTTGATTAAAGGCGAAAAAAGGTATGTTGTAAGTCTTAGAGGAAATGGGGAAATAATTAAAACCTAGCCATATCCTGATTTTTATTATAGTATTATTGTCATTATATCAAAGAAAAAAGAAACTAAAAACAGTGTCAACATTGAAGAAAAACTCTATAGAAATCCTAAATGATGTTGGC
>JBEIFD010000605.1:0-2742 GCA_040382535.1 Merismopediaceae cyanobacterium | reverse complement strand
GATTTTTGTGTCTAGTTTTGCTAAATAAAGTATTCTGAACAAAAATTAGGGCGTGAATCTAGAGATGATTTCCGTCAAAAAAGAGCGTAGGTTTATTTTTTGACGTGAAAAATGATAATTTGTGACAAAAATAGAGACTACAGCCGACTAACGCGATATTAGGGCGATTAACTCTTTTTTCCTTTCGTTTCTAATAATGACAACAAAGTGCATTCCCACACTAAACGGGGCTGAACGTAGGCCATTAGGTATTGCTTGGCTTTTTCCAGAATTTTTAATTGTTTGGGGTTAGCCGTTTGTTGCCAATAGGAATATTGCAGGTAATCCACTAACCAGAGTTGTACTTGGGTATCTAAATCCTTATCAATGGTTTTGGCGATTTCTAGGGCTTGACGGGCATTGGTCGGTGTTTGGGTTAACAATTGTTTCAGGTTGTCAGGAATGGCCTGTAATTGCTCTAAGGCCGCGATCGCTTCTCCTGGACTGCCCTGGGCGATCGCGAGTAATTGGGGATAGGTCAATATCTCTTCTTTGCCTGTTTGGGTTAAAACCTGTTCCATTGCGGAGAGAGACAGTCGATAAAAGGGAATACGCTGACAACGGGAAACCAAGGTGGGCAATAGGGCATCCACACTGGGAGCGATTAAAATTAAAGTTGCTTTCCCAGGTTCTTCGAGGGTTTTCAAGAGAGCGTTGGCGGCTCCTTCATTCATGGACTGGGCTTCTTCGAGAACAATGACGGCACGAGACGCTTCTAGGGGAGGACGGCTCAAAAATTGCCCGATTTCCCGAATTTGCTCAATCCGAATCAGGGGAGGAGCTTTCCGCTTTAAACCGCTTTCTTCGGCTTCTTTGGCCGTTAACAATTTTCCCTGATGCTGGTAGGTGGGACTAACCCATAATAAATCGGGATGATTTCCTGCAAAAAAACGCCTTTTAACCCGTTCTTGCTGTTCTGTTGTCAAATTAAAGGCTAATAATTCCTCAGCAAAAGCTTTAGCCGCTAGGGATTTACCGATCCCCGATGGGCCAGCAAAGAGATAGGCGGGGGCAATGCGATTGTGGGCGATCGCCTGTTGCAGGAGTTCAATTGCCTGGGGTTGACCAATCAGATCTTGAAATCGGTTCATGGTCGTGACCTAAAATTTGATACGCTTACTTCAAACTTTACAGATCATAGGCGATTCTTGGAGGCGATAACGATGGATAGGGATGTTGAAATTCGACGTTTATTGGAACTCATGCCTGCTTCAGGGCGGATGTTGACCAAAATCATTGATAAACCGAAACAATCCAAGCTAATTGACTATAAATTTCCCCGACCTTGGGAACGGGGCGATCGCCTGATTGCCATTAATTTTGAACTTTGGCAACGTTTAGCTGAATCTCAGCGAGATTTACTGTTGCTGAGTGTGGTCTGTCGCTTGACGGGTATTCGTTGGTTTAAGCCCGATATTTATCAGGGTTTAACTGTGGTCGGATTAGGTGGTGTCGCTCTTCAACTTTGGCAAAAAGATGCGGTCGGTCTGGTTGTGGCGGCTAGTTTAACAGCGATCGCGGCGAATCAGATTTGGCAAAATTATCGGAGTACGGAGCGGGAATTAGAGGCCGATGAAACAGCCATCAAAGTGGCCATCAGACGGGGCTATAGTGCAACCGATGCGGCGAACAGTCTCCGAATCGCGATCGAAAAAACCGCAGAAATAGAACGTCGTGGCGGTCTGAATTTTACCGATTTAATGCGTTGTCAAAATTTACGGGTTAAAATGGGCAATCAAGTGGGCGCAGTAGAATAGAGACATTGCTAGACTATTTTTATAATAATTGATAAATAATGATTTTCCATGAACTGGATACCCTATATTTTATTAACGATCGCAGTTTATTTTATTAACCTAACCAAACTAAAAGCACGAACAGAACAAGAACGAATTGGTTCAACACCAGTTCTTTTTAATACCCTTATTTTTTTTGCAATTTTTGAATTTTTCTTTTTAGAATCTATCTTCAAAAATCCTTTATTTCACCTACTAGGATTGTGCGTTTCTTTATCTTTTGCTTTATCCATTTATTTTTATTTAAAAAGTCTCAAAAAAGACGTAGAATCTATTTTTAATAAACTCATGAAACAGGGTCAAGGAAGATTGAGTATTTTAACTTTTATGCAACGGACTGAATTATCTCAGGATGAAGCAATGGCATTTTTAGAAGCGAAAATACAAAAGTTTCAGGGAACAACCTACGAAACCCTCGGAAATATTTATTATGAATTTGATCGGTGGTAAAGAATTTTTTTATTCAAACAAGAAACCTCTGTACGATCTAGGTTAGGATTAAATGGTGATCGCCGATACTGGAAGGAGATTAGCTATGGCTGAAATTGATATTACAAACCTCATTCGGGAACAACTTCCCCAACTAATTGCCCAGGAACCTTTGGTCAGAGATTTTGTGTTACGAACCGTCTCTGATTACTACGCGGGAAAGCAGGAAACCGAAAGCAAATTTGATCGCATTTTGGCAGAATTACAACGCGATCGGGAAGAACAAGCCCGTAAATGGGATGAAAACAACCGTAAATGGCACGATTTTACTCAAGAACAGAACCGTAAATGGGAAGAACAGAACCATAAATGGGAAGAACAGAACCATAAATGGGACGAAAACAACCAAGAACAGAACCGTAAATGGGAAGAACAGAACCGTAAATGGGACGAAAATAACAAACGTCTAGACAAAATG
>JBEIFD010000604.1:0-2748 GCA_040382535.1 Merismopediaceae cyanobacterium | reverse complement strand
TGGTAGCGCACTTCCTTCACACGGAAGGGGTCACTGGTTCGAATCCAGTATCGCCCATAAATTACATAACGCGATGTGCAACTAAGAAGTGAAACAAGCAGCAATTCCAAATTCAAATGGTATAAACAAAAACAGAATGGTATTGGCATTTAGGGGTCTATGAACAAGAAGAGAAACTTTTGCTGGTTTTGTAGAGTGTGAAATGAAAGTAACCGATCTAAGTTTTGATGGAATCATGGAGTGTTTAAACGAGGTTATCGCAAAAATAGATGACCCCCGCTCAGCGAGTAACGCAACGAAATATAGTCTAAGAGAGGCTATACTGGGAGCATTTGCCGCGTTTTTTATGCAAAATGAGTCATTTTTAGAATATCAACGCCAACTCAACAGTCGTTGTGGGCGAGATAATGCACAAAGTTTGTTTGGACTAAGCAAAATATCGACAGTAGAGCAGATTCGCAATATTGTGGATGGTGTAGCAGCGAGCAGTCTATTCCCTTTGTTTCGGTTGATTTACCAAGCATTGAAGAGTATGGGATTTCTAAAATCTTATGAGATATTGGGGGGAAATCTACTAGTGGCGATGGATGGAACAAACTATCACAGTTCAGGGAAAGTAAATTGTCCATGCTGTTCAACCAAAACGTCAAAACAGGGAAAAGTCACCTACTTTCATCAAGCATTATTACCAGTGATTGTTTCCCCAAACCATGAATCAGTTTTTTCCTTAGCCCCTGAATTTATCACACCTCAAGACGGGTCGGAAAAACAGGATTGTGAACAAAATGCGGCAAAACGCTGGATAAGTAATCATGCCAATTTGTTTACAGGTCAGAAGATAACGCTACTAGGGGATGACTTGTTCAGTCGTCAGCCGACTTGTCAGCATAGTCTAGACCACGACTTCAACTTTATCTTCGTCTGTTTGCCGACTTCTCATCCCACACTTTATGAGTGGTTAGCCTATTTAGAAGCCAACGGGGAACTCAAAACTACTCAACACCGACGCTGGAATGGGAAGTATTTTGAGATTTGGCAATGTCGTTATCTCAATCAAATCCCCCTGCGAGAGCAACAGCCTGCTTTGTTGGTTAACTGGTGTGAACTAAAAGTCTACCGCGAATCCGATACTCAACTCCTCCATCACAATAGTTGGATTACCAACCATTTTCTTACCCCTCAAGTCGTTCTTGATGTCTGTCGTGCTGGACGGACACGTTGGCGCACGGAGAATGAGAATCACAATATTCTCAAAAATCGGGGCTATCATTTAGAACATAATTTTGGACATGGAAAACAACACCTTGCCTCCGTTTTGCTCACTCTCAATCTACTGGCCTTTCTCTTCCACACGGTTTTGGGTTTGGTTGATGAACGTTACCAGAGGATTCGCTTCCAACGCGGTACTCGTAAGGGATTCTTCCAAGACATTCTTTCTTTAACCAAATATCTACTCTTTGAAAGCTGGCATCATCTTTTAGATTTTATGCTTGATGACCCCCTTTCTCCTGCTGCTTCTAATTCTTCTTAATTTCTTACTTGGAAATCTTCAAGGTAAAATCCTTGCCAGTAAAAAGCTTGAGTTTTTTGTGTCTTTAGCTACATTCTGAATTTGGAATTGCTGACTTCGATCGCCACAACTTCATTGGTATTTTCAACCAAAATGTCTATTTCCAGGGAACCCTGGCTATCCTGAGCATCAACTCGCAAGGCGGTATGGTGAACATCAATACCCTGTTCCCGAAACAATTGGGCGGCGGCAGGTTTGACCAAGTTCTCGACAAACTCTCCCCACCGACTGCTTAATCCTGCTACTTGTTTATTTGTTTGGGCAACAATCTGGCGGAGATCAGCGATTTCTTTTTCATAGGTACGTTGACGCTGTTCAAAGTCTTGCTGATATTCTTTGCGTCGCTGTTCACTTTCGCGAAACAGAGCGTAAATATCGTCTAAAGTAATAGCATTTTCAGGCATGGGAAGCTGGGTATTAAAGAATATTGGGCTATCCTAATCTAATCATTCTAAATTAAGTTTTATGATAACTGTGTTTGCGGCTAATTGTCGAGTTACGTTGATCGCGTTCTCTGATGAAGTGCGATCGCTTGTTTGGGCTTCTAAAACCTAGTGCTGTGTGATTATCATCTACTCATCGGGTCTATCTTCGGTAAATTGATCCAGGGCTTCTACCATTCCTTCTGAATAAGGTTCCAAGATCGTAGAGCAGACATGAAGATCGGCGATCGCCTGGGAAAAGTCTTCTGAATCAGGATCAGTATTTTTAATAATTTTAATAGCATTGAGAGCTTTTTCTAACTGGGGTTGATATTCGTCCAGAAAGATTTCTAGTCGGTCAAAGGGTTCTTTATAAATTGCAGTCATTGTTTCAATCTCCTTTCAAATTAAAGGGAAAGGTATTTAACTAAAAAATAGATAACCTTTCCCTCTAGTTAATAAGAACTTTGCAACAATTAGTGACTGTTAATGCCGTTCATAATTTTTTCCATTACCTGATCAACGGTAAAGCTGGCCGCTTTTTGGCGTGGAGGAAATTCCTCAAAAGTTGAGATAAATTGAGCCACTAAAGGTTGGGCCGCTAATACTAAAGGAATATGATCAAACATCCAATCCCAATAGGTATTCGAGGTAAAATCGGCACTGGTGTAGTTTGATTAAAGGCGAAAAAAGTTATGGTGTAAGGCTTAGAGGAAATGGGGAAATAATTAAAACCTAGCCATATCCTGATTTTTA
>JBEIFD010000603.1:0-2757 GCA_040382535.1 Merismopediaceae cyanobacterium | reverse complement strand
AATATTTGAGATTCACATTCCTTAACTTTTGTAAATAATCCTCTAGAAATTGATAGGTCTATCAATAAATTTTACTCTATTAACAAGCTGGACACCCTTTTAAATGCCTAGCTATAGACGACTTCTCTTTCTTAGGGCTTTTTGAAAAATATTTCTCTATATTTTCTAAAGAGAATGGCGTTAATTGATATTATTATATTTTAAACATCCTAAAATCCTTATTTTAATCAAGCTCTATTAAAATAAAGACCCATCGTCCCAATCCCTGCTCTCTCTCTCATGTTTTGCCTTTAATTCAAAAAAACTACTGTTTTTCCTTACTTTCCCCGTCGAATTCATGCCTGATTCAAATACTTCCTTTGCCAGCTATTACCACGAACAAACCAAATATCATCCAGAAACGATCGCGTCAAAAAACAAAGTTTTGGACTGGGGAAATCAGCCCTCAGTTTTTAAAGAGTATAAAATTGGGACAATCTACGATTTACAACCATTTTTGACCGCTTCTTCTACGGAAGAACCTGATACAAGAGCTTGGGAACGTTTATCTCGCCTTTTAGCCTGTAGCTATGGTCTGACCGCGAAAATTCCTAGCATGGGAAATCCAATTTACCTGAGAACGGCTCCCTCGGCAGGGGGACTGTATCCCGCAGAAGTTTACTTGATTTCCAGAGGAACAAAGCTTTTACCCTCTGGTTTGTATAGCTATCAACCCCTGACCCATTCCTTGATCCATTTTTGGGCTAATGAAGTTTGGACAAAGTTGAAAGAAGCTTGTTTTAATCATTTAGCTCTGAAAAATACCAGTTTAGTGCTGGTGACAACGGCAATTTTTAATCGTTCCGCCTGGCGTTACGAAGACCGAGCCTATCGACGGATTTTTTTGGATACAGGTCATCTTTTAGGCAATATTGAGTTGGCGGGCGCGCTCTATGGCTATCGTCCCCACCTAATCGGCGGTTTTCGAGATCAGGCGATGAATGATCTACTCTATCTTGATGCCGATCAAGAAAGCGTGATGACCGTGATTCCTTTGGCGGATTTACAAACGGCTAACCCCGCGATCGCGGAATCCCCCCTAACCGTCTTGCCTTCCCCTATTCATCAGGATTTTCCCTCAGTCAGGGAGGGAGAATTACTCAAAACCTTTCACCGCGCAACGGAAATTCAGGAGCAAACGCCGAAGGAGTTATTGCTATCTCAAATCGCTCATCAGGGGTCGCAAGATAAATATAATTTTCCCTTTTGCCTAAAAATCTCCACTCAGACACCTCCGATCAATTGGGGAAATAATCTAGCAGAGCTAGAAAAAACAATTCTCCGTCGGCGTTCCACCAGGGCCTATACGGGGGAATTTTTAACCCTAGATGAATTGAAGGCATTGCTAAGTTTTACTTATCAGACTCAAGATTACGAAACACAAAATCTCGACTCCCAGCCTGATTATTTTGATTTAAGTTTAATTCAAACCTTTATTGCCGTTTCAGGGGTAACAGGTCTCGAAGAAGGCTGTTACTATTACGCGCCCCAAGCCCAGGAGTTGCGCCAAATTCGGTTTAAAAATTTTCGATCTGAATTACACTATCTCTGTTTGGGTCAAGATTTAGGACGGGATGCGGGGGCTGTGATCTTCCATACGGCGGCTCTCCAACAGGCTGTCCAAAAATACTGCGATCGCGCCTACCGATATCTTCATCTAGATGCAGGACACCTGGGACAACGCTTAAACTTAGGAGCGATTCAATTAAATTTAGGGGTTAGTGGCATTGGAGGCTTCTTTGATGATCAGGTTAATGAGGTGTTAGGCATTCCTGAAGATGAAGCGGTACTATATATTACAACCCTTGGCCGTCCTCAATTTGCGATCTAGCTGACTGAGAATACTTAAACTTAGTTGTTCCCGATTCCAGAATCTGGAGCAGCGATCGGTTATTATTGGTCTCAACCCAAGAGACAAAAAAATTCTCATATCTATATCATCAAGAAATACTCTTATGAGAATATTTACCTAGAACAAAAAAACATAACAACATGGATCCTTTAGGGAGATGGGGCAGACAAAATATTCTCTCTCAAATTCACCGTAAATAATCCAAAAAATTTTATTAATTTGTAACTATCCACTCTAGGCAAAAACGACCAACAAGTGCTATACCATCTATAGTGCTATGGAAAACTAGACCGCCTTGACCCAAACTTCGTCTTTTTTCATTGATAGAACCATGTCAAACCCCCAATCCAATGGTATTGATCTTCGTGAGTATCCGCTACTTCAAAATTCCTTCTCCCAAAACTCTGTAAATCAAGCTCCAGAAGTATTTGAAGATGAAGAAGAAGAACTAGATCTCAGGCAAATTTCTAAAGTCATTCGTCGCCGAGGATGGCTAATGCTGGGTGTGGGAGTCGTCGTGGCTTTTTTGGTGGGGAGTAAACTCATGAGTCGCCCTCCCATGTATCAAGAAAAATTTCAACTACTGGTTCAACCCCCAGGGACTGATATGTCTAACCCTCTTGCAGGAATTCAAAATCTCACGGCTGGCTTGAACGTGGGTAAGGATGTTTCTTACTATGACACGCAAATACAAATTCTCCTCAGCAACAAGCTTCTATTACCGATTGTTGATCAAGTTAACCAAGAATTTCTTCAAGACAACACTAATCGAGAATCTTTCCAGGGAGATGATCCACTCAAAATTTTTGATCTTGACTTTTTACTTCGCAACTTGAAAGTAGGACAATCTAAAGATACTCAAATTT
>JBEIFD010000602.1:0-2765 GCA_040382535.1 Merismopediaceae cyanobacterium | reverse complement strand
CTTCTCTTGGTCGTATTCATAATGTTTCTACAGCAGTCGAACCTTCGTAAATTGGCTAAGGTATTGATAAGTACAAGGGAGCTGTCAAAAATCCCATACAGTTGATAATCATTGCTTTAACCACCTGACCCGCACTGATTTTTTCTTGCGGATGAGTCCCTAACTCTTTATCTATTATTTCTACTATTTTCGTCTATAATTCCTGCTATTATTCCCAAATGGTCTATATCTTGGACATCTATTTGTGTTTCTTTTTTCATTTTGATTACCTTAATTGCATTTAGATTAAAATAACATTTTTATGATTTAACCTGCTGAATGTGGGCTTAACGCCTCTAAATAAGCATCAATCCCCCTGGGTTTCGGTAAATCCTTAATATCAGCTAGGTGTAACGCTAAAGCCGATCGCATTTGTTCCGTCGTTTCTTCTAAAGTTTCCCCTGTTGCAATACAGCCAGGTACATCAGGTGAATAAGCAGAAAAACCCGTTTCGCTTTTTTCAAGGACAATCAAATAACTTTCGTTCATTTCAACCCCGCTTGTCTGAGAATACTGGCTAAAGTTCCCTTACGAATATCATCATTTAATTTACCTTAGTCGCCATAAAATTTGAGCTTAACTAGCAACAAAATTAACCAACTTGCCAGGGACAACAATGACTTTTTTAATCTCTTTACCTTGTAAAAGCTTCTGGAAAATCCCAGAATTACGGGCATAATTTTCTAGATCTTCCTTGGTTGCTGCCGATGGAACTTGAATCGTCCCCTTGGTTTTTCCCATAACTTGAATTACCAGGGTAATTTCATCGACCACTAAGGCTTGAGGATCAAATGTTAACCAAGTTTGTTGATGAACAGAATCATTGTGTCCCAATTGATGCCAAAGTTCCTCACTAATATGGGGCGCAAAGGGAGCTAATAAAATTAACAAAGCTTCGATCGCCTCTTGATAAGCGGGAGACTGTAAACAGTTGGCAGAATTAAGGGCGTTATTGAGCTTCATTAATTCGGAAATCGCGGTATTAAATTGATAATCGACCTTTAAATCTTCGGCAATTTCTTTGATGGCCTGGTGAACTGCTCGGTGTAGGTCTTTTTCTTCCTTAGAATTAAGATTTTGCAGTTTGGCAGGATTAATCTTTGACGATTTTTGACCCTGTTTTTCAATATATTCTGTCACCAATCGCCAAACTCGATTAAGAAAGCGAAATTGCCCTTCTACGTCGGCATCGTCCCATTCCAAATCTTTTTCAGGGGGAGCTTTAAAGAGAATAAACATCCGTGCAGTATCAGCCCCATATTTCCCTAAAACGGTCTGGGGATCGACACCGTTGTATTTAGATTTGGACATTTTTTCATAGAAAACTTGTAAAAGTTCTTGCGTTTCAGACTCGAAATATGATTTTCCGCCATATGTAAATGTTTTATCAACAGTGCCATCAGGATTCATTTGATTGGCTTTCGTAGTTTCAAAAATATCAGCTTGACTAATCGGGACATATTTACCTGTTGTAGGATTTTTTAAGGTTAATGCTTGAACCATGCCCTGGGTTAATAATTTGTCAAAGGGTTCATCCACATTCACCAAACCGCGATCGCGTAAAACCTTAGTAAAGAAACGAGAATAGAGTAAATGCAAAATCGCGTGTTCAATACCGCCCACATATTGATCGACCCCCATCCAACCGTTAACTTTCGCTAAATTAAACGCTTCCTGGGGATTTTTGGCATCGGTATAACGCAAGAAATACCAAGAAGAATCAATAAAAGTATCCATCGTGTCCGTTTCCCGTTTGGCAGGTTCACCACAACTCGGACAGGCTACATTCACCCAACTTTCTAACTTGGCCAAGGGCGATCCACCCCGACTACTAAACTGGACATTTTCGGGCAATTTAACGGGTAAATCTGCATCAGGTACACTCACAGTCCCACAGCTAGGACAATGAATCACAGGAATCGGGCAACCCCAATAACGTTGACGAGAAATCAACCAATCCCGCAAACGATACTGAATTCGGGCTTTTCCGTAACCCTGATTTTCCGCATATTTAATAATGGCTGATTTGGCCTTCGGGGAATCCATGCCAATAAAGCGATCGCTATTGACGAGGGTTCCTGTATCCGTATAGGCAGATAATAGACAAATATCCTCATTATCCGCATCATCAGGCAAAATAACGACTTTAACGGGTAAATTATTTTCCTTCGCAAATTTAAAATCGCGCACATCATGGGCAGGAACCCCCATCACGGCTCCTGTTCCGTATTCATAAAGCACATAATTCGCAATTAGAATAGGAATTTCTTCCTCATTAAAAGGATTAATCGCGATTCCCCCCGTAAAAATGCCTTTTTTAGGTTTATCTTCGGCAGTACGTTCAATTTCGCTCTCACTGGCGACTTCTTGAATAAAAGCTTCAACCGCAGAAACGCGATCGCTGGTTGTCACTTGCAAAGTCAAAGGATGTTCAGGAGCCAGAACAACGTAGGTAACGCCATAAACCGTATCGGGACGGGTCGTAAAAACGGGAATTTTCTCTGTACTATCCTTAATGGGAAATTCTAAATAGGCTCCGACGGATTTCCCGATCCAGTTCGCCTGCATGGTTTTTACCCGCTCTGGCCAACCCGATAATTTATCTAAATCATTTAATAATTGTTCGGCATAGTCCGTAATTTTCAAAAACCACTGCCGCAATAATTTCCGTTCAACCTTTGCTCCCGATCGCCAGGACTTCCCCTCACTATCCACCTGTTCATTAG
>JBEIFD010000601.1:0-2766 GCA_040382535.1 Merismopediaceae cyanobacterium | reverse complement strand
CTTGGGCATTAGTGATATGGATTTCAATGATGCAGTTTTCAAGTTTACCTTTACTGCTTAATTGGGTTGTCTAATCGTTTAAGCGATCGCTTTTTTCTGAATTGAAGGCGATCGCTTTTATTTTTAGCGTTTAAATCTGAGAGATTCAAAACGTTGGATTAACGACGACGACCGCCACTCCGCGATCGCATACCCGAACTACTGCCAAAACTACTCCGACTTTTCGCACGAGTCCCAGAATACCCAGAAGAGCCAGAAGATTTTAGGCGACTAGAGCCAAAACCCGAACCACTAGATTTTGAAGCATCATAGGAAGGCTTGCGGACAGCTTTATTGCTAGAAGAAGGATATTTGCGTAAATTCCCCGTCGTTCTGAGGGTCTGACGATTTTTCTCCACCGTAGGAGCCGAATTGTAACGACTGCGATAGGTATCCACCGCTTGGCCATAACTTCTGCCGTATCCGCCATAACCCGTCAAAGGGCCGCCCGAAAAAGCAGGAGGAACATAGTATTGGGGTCTGAACAACAAACTACCCAAAGCTTGACCCGCTAAAGCCCCCGCAAAAGGAGACCAGAAACTAGATTCCTGGCGAACAACGACATTTTCTCGCTGGCCTGTTTGGGGATTTTCCTTGGTTTCAGTGACATTGTGGACGTAGGCAATCTGAAAATCTTCGGTTAAATACATTTCCGCTTGATCGCCATTAATTTGCACATAGGTCTTTTCACCTTTTTTGATATCTTCATCGGTGAGACGGGCCATTTGCAGTTTATCGGTTTGATACGTTGAAGGCGTTCCCGCAGGGGTATCGAGTAGCATCAGGGTATAAATCCCATCACTATCATCAAAAGTCGCTTGCTGGACAGGATAACGTCCACTACTGATTCGATTTTCAATTTTTGGGGCAGTATTGACAGATTGAGTCTGTTTAGTGCCACCGTCACAGGCAACGGTCGTTACGCTCAACAGAAAGATGAGCAATATACTCAGGAATCGACGCATAATTATTTTTGATTGAGATTGATAAGCTAGATATCGTATTTCCCCTGATCTTAGCAACTTTCATGATCTAAAATTAGGGTGATATCCTTACCTTATCTAATGCTTGGCTCAAATTTTAGGGTCAATAATAAATGAAATTTTTATTAATCGGACTAATCCGCGTCTATCGTTTTGTAATATCCCCCCCTTTTCCGCCTTCCTGTCGTTTTCAGCCGACTTGTTCTCAATATGCCTTAGATGCGATAGAAAGATTTGGAGCAATTCGGGGAAGTTGGATGGCGATTAAGCGAATTTTGCGCTGTCACCCCTTTCATCCAGGCGGTTATGATCCTGTTCCCCATCGTCATGAGCATTGATTTTGGCGTTATGGGCATGATTAAGTTTTGTAAGGTATTCAATCAACTCACTCAGTTTTAATCAACTAACCCACGAACTAGAACAATGACCCACTACAGTACAGACATAGGGGTTTTGAATCAACTCAGATAAATAACCCTGAATTTAATTCTCGCATTAATTCTCAAATTTAATTTAAGGAGTACATCATGAGTTTAAAAGAAAAAGCCAAGGCAACTGCCAAAAATATTGAAGGTAAGCTTCAGGAAACCGTTGGTAATATCACAGGTGATCCTCAAGATCGGGCAGAAGGACAAGCAAAACAGGCAGAGGCAAAAGTCCGTCACAGTGTCGAAGATGTGAAGGATGAAGTCAAAGACGCAGTTAACTAGCCATTTGTTACGGCGATCCTAAAAAGATACTTAGTGATCGCCGTCTAGACATCAAAACTGCCTTAAAGGAAACCCATTCGATTCATTGGCTTGTCGGTATCTATGTATATTGATATCGACTAAAACGACTAAATTATAGAAGGCAAAGATCATGAGTATTCAATCCGCTCAAGCAAAATCTTCTCCAAAAGAGGATTCTCTTACTCCACCCGTCCAAGATGGAACTGAGTTGTACGATTCTCACACTCCCGACAGCTACGATCCCCATATTATTCCCGCAGAAGTAGCAGCAAGAAAAGAGCATGAAGGAGAGCATTTTAAGCATTTAACGGAACATCCTGCTGGCTCTGAAAGTATGGATACAACAAAGGGTTACAGAGTCGATAAGGAGGGTCTAGTAGATAACTTTGGCATGGAACCCGAAATGTATTACGAAGAGCCTGGAGATTTGTCAGCAAAAAAAACAGAATAAACCAAAACTTACGATAGCCAGATATTTGAGATGAGCCTCTTTTGAGTGGTGTCTGGAAATTGCATAGATCATTAAGAAAAAATTTACATAATAATTTTGAGGAAACCGCAATGATGTTACGAAAACGTGCTGTCGGTTCGTTTCCGAGTTACGAGAAAACAGAACTCGCCCTGCATGAGTTAAAAGGTAATGGTTTTTTCATGGATCGGGTTTCAGTGATAGGAAAGGATATCTATCACCACGCTGAATTTACAGGAGCGAATGTTAGCGATCGCGTCATCAATCCCGATGATTTGGATAGCCATGAAAATAAATCTGGAGAAACTGCGGCGGATGGAGCGATCGCAGGGGCATCCATTGGAGGCTTTGCAGGTTTATTAGTCGGGTTAGGAGGTCTTCTGATTCCTGGTGTCGGCCCCGTTATGTTGGCGGGTGCTACGGCCACGGCGATCGCAACGGCTATCTCTGGCGGAGCTATTGGTGCATTGGCAGGGAGTTTGGCGGGGAGTCTGATTGGCTTAGGGATTCCCGAAGACCGCGCCCATTTCTATAGCGATCGCGT
>JBEIFD010000600.1:0-2777 GCA_040382535.1 Merismopediaceae cyanobacterium | reverse complement strand
TTTACACATATCCAAAAGTCAGTTTGAGTCTAGCTTTTAAAAATCTCATAAAAGAAGATTCATACCTTGATTAAGCAACGCCAATCAGGTTATTGTCCCTTCTCACCGAGGGAAAGATTTACCCACTGGAACATTACGCAACATCATGATTACAGGCATGATCCCAGAAAAAGAATGGAAATCTCCATAAAACTCATCCGAGTGCGATCGCTGTCTTTTTGTATTTGAAAATGCGATCGCTGTTTTATTGTTTATGAATAGTGTGATCGCTATTATTCTTATTTCACTAAGGTCTAATTATGTTAACTCAAACCCTTTATGATCAAGACTTTCACCAATGGATTGAAAAAACCATTAACCAGCTAGAACAGAAAGATTTTAAGAATCTAGATATTAACCACCTAATTGAGGAGTTAAAGGACTTGGGAAAATCCGATAAAAATGCCCTAGAAAGCAACTTAGTTATATTATTGGCCCACTTACTCAAACTCAAGGTTCAAGCAGATGTTCCAGATACAATGAAAACCAGTTGGTATCGTTCGATAATTGAACATCGAGAACGTCTTTTCATTCAATTGGAGAATATTCCCTCTCTCAAATCTTATCTACCCACGATTTTAAACACAAGTTATCCTAAAAGCCGAAAACTCGCTATTAAAGAAAGCAAACTAGCGGCCTTTGGTATTCCCCTTCCCCAAGAAAAAGATTATCCCCTGATTTGCCCCTTCAGTCTTGAACAAATTTTAAATGAAGACTTCTATGGTTAAATCTTTTTAGTGCGATCATTTTTCTATGATTTACAATCGAGTGCGATCGCTGTTTTGTTATTTTTGAATGCGATCGCTTTCCTCTGATTTTATGATTGAGTGCGATCGCGGGACTACTAGGTTATCTGGGTCATATTGCGATCGATTGGCCCCTGACGGTTTCCTTTACCTTTGCCGCCGCCTTGGGAGCGATCGCAATTTTGACTATCAATTTAATCAATCATGATGGATTGGGGACGTTGACTCGATTCGCTCTGCATTTCCGCACCACTAAAATCCGTTACTCCTTGTTTTTCTAACCAACTTTTTAAGGGGTCAGAGGACAATTTAATTCGTAAAATACCTGACACAAAACCCCCCGTAAAAGCAATGGGTTGTTGGCATAACTCTTTACAGATGGGTTGCAATTCACTTAAAAACATGATCTCGTCTCCTGAATTTCGGAAAATTTTGTGATTAATGTAATGACTAACTTAACGCATTTTTAATGGGCCAGCATCTGAATCTCAGCGATCGCTTGATCGGTTAAACATTGCCAATGACAGCTATATAAATCAGGAGATTGAATTCCTAGAGACGCGATCGCGGGAGCAGCAGGAAAGGGCCAGAGGCGATCAAAAATAATTTCTTGCTCTATCACCCCAAATTGTAGTAAATACACAGAAGGAGGAGCTTCTAGAGCCTCTAGAGATTGATAGGCTAAAGAATAGAGTTTTTGGCGCAAATTATCAGATAGTTCAATGGGTTGCTGATAAGCATTCGGCATTGCCCCTTCTCCAATCACTTCAGCATAGAGCGGCCCCTTCGCTGTCCAGACAATCGGTAACCAAAGATCACCGAGCCAATTCACACTGGCATTACTTTTATACTTTAAATGCTCTTCAACCCAAGCACGACGACCTAAAATATCTTGACAAGCTTGATAGATCTGTTGGGAAGGAAAAACCAACCACTTGGGAAGTTGGATCGTCAGAGGACAGTAAATGCGGCCAGCCGTAGAGGTTTGCTTCTGGGCCGTTTCTGACCATAGGGATGCAACAGCAATCACCTCAATGAGCGTATCAGGAGAATTAGCAATAATCGCCTGTTTTAACGCGATTAGCATCCGCTCAGTCACGGGAGAAGCGGCAATCAATCGCCCCTCCTGCTTGACCTTGGCATTGACGATAATGCAGACCCGCCCGCTCATCCTCGGTTTTTTTAACTGCTGACTGCTCACTATACCCAGCTTCCTTCCCTGTAATGAATGCCTTAATCATACAATTTCCCCGCCTCTTAGGGATAGACGGGTAGGGTAAATTGAAAACAACTTCCTTGCCCTGGTACGCTATCTACCCAAATTTGGCCGTAATGCGCTCGAATAATTTTACGACAAAAGGATAAACCCAGCCCATAACCGTCCTTCTTTTCATCCCTGGTGAGCCGAAAATGTCCTTCAAAAATATTTTCTTGTTTCGATTCGGGAATGCCTGGCCCTGTGTCAGCAATACTCACTTGAATTTTTTGATTGGTTCGATGGAGAATGGAAACATTGATTTTTCCGCCATTGGGGGTGTATTTAATCGCATTATCTAATAAATTTGCAAAAACCTGTTGAATAAGTTCTTCGTCTGCGTAAATTGAGGGTAAATCCTGGGGAATATCGATTTCTAGGCTGAGGGATTTGGCATCACAGCGATCGCGATAGAGGCTGAGAATTTCACCACAGAGATTTTGGAGATAAAATTGATGATTGTGGATTTCAAAATGAGAACTAAAATTTTTGGAGGCCTGGAGGATATCTTTGATCAGGCGATTCATAATGCGAAACTGCTGACGGGCTTGATAATAAATACGTTGCTCTAGTTCGGGCTTGTGATCACCTTCTGGTTTCTGCTGGAGGAGTTCTAAGGTATCTACGGCAATCGTGGCGGCGGTCAGGGGACTGCGGAGATCATGGGCCAACATCGCTAAAATTTGATCTTTAAATTTAACTTGTTCTATCAGTTCTTCTTTTTCTTGCTTTAAACG
>JBEIFD010000599.1:0-2787 GCA_040382535.1 Merismopediaceae cyanobacterium | reverse complement strand
GGTAGATATTTATGATGTAACCATACAAAAATTTGAGGTTCCAGCCCAAAGCTCTACGAAGGATTTACAAAATTTATCTGCCAGCTTTGCCATCAATTTTCGCCTTGATCCGACCAAAATTGTCAATATTCGTCGTACCCAGGGATCATTACAAAATATTGTAGCCAAAATTATCGCGCCTCAAACCCAGGAATCTTTTAAAATTGCGGCGGCAAGAAGAACCGTAGAAGAGGCCATTACTAAACGCAGTGAACTCAAAGAAGATTTTGACAATGCCCTCAATTCCCGCCTAGAAAAATATGGCATCATTGTTTTAGATACCAGTGTCGTAGATTTAACTTTTTCACCAGAATTTGCGCGGGCCGTTGAGGAAAAACAAATTGCTGAACAACGGGCCCAACGAGCAGTTTATGTGGCCCAGGAAGCAGAACAACAGGCGCAAGCTGATATTAACCGTGCCAAAGGAAAGGCTGAAGCTCAACGGCTCTTAGCAGAAACCCTTAAGGCTCAGGGTGGCCAATTAGTCTTACAAAAAGAGGCAATTGAAGCTTGGCGAGAAGGGGGTGCTCAAATGCCGCAGGTGTTAGTGATGAGTGGGGAAAATCACGGTGCAGTTCCCTTTCTTTTTAATTTAGGAGATATGGTGAAACAATAGAAAAATTTTCAGGAAAACGATAATGACTGCGGTAATTGCGCCCTCAACTTTAACTGAATCGACTTCTCTAGATTTACTACAAAATTTGCAAAAGGTAGCTATTTCTATTCCCCTCTCGACAGCGAGTTTAGGGACAGCAGAAACCAAGACAATCCTCACTAGCTATGTAAAACAGGGACAGGGAAAACCGCCGATTCTTTTGCTACATGGTTTTGATAGTTCGGTCTTAGAATTTCGGCGTTTATTGCCTCAACTGGCACGTCATCGTCAAACCTGGGCGATCGATCTATTGGGATTTGGCTTTACAGAGCGATCGCCGCATCTGGATATTTCCCCTGCTACGATTAAGGCCCACCTCTATTCAACCTGGAAAAATCTGATCCAAGAACCGATTGTCCTGGTTGGGGTGTCAAGGGGGGGAGCCGTTGCGATCGACTTTAGTCTGACCTATCCTGAAGTGGTTAGCCAACTGGTGTTAATCGATAGTGCCGGATTAGCCAATCCTCCCTTGGCCTCCCGTTGGATGTTTCCGCCTCTAGACCGTTGGGCAACCAATTTTCTAGCCAATCCCCAGATCCGTCAACGAATTAGTCGAGCCGCCTATCATGATCCCGCTTTTGCGAGTGTGGATGCTCAAGTTTGTTCCTCGTTACACCTCAATTGCGATCGCTGGCGTGAGAGCAAGATTTAATCCACGAATACCGACAGAATGCGCTACTATGCGCTAGAATGGAAGCGTCGAATTGAGGGATTTATTATCGCAAAATATGTTAAACCCAAAACCGCAGCAGGCATGCTCGGAGTCCACGTCCGAACCCTTGTTAAATGGGAACAGGAAGGGAAAATCCAAGCAATTAAAACCCCGTCAGGGCAAAGGCGATACGACACTGAATCCTACACAGGGAAATAGGTTGAGCCAACTAGAGCTACCGTTATTTACGCTCGTGTCAGCAGTAGGGGACAATCCGAAGACCTCTCAAGACAAGTCGCCGTCCTCCAAGAAAAATACCCGCAAGCGGAAGTCGTCAGCGAAATCAGGGGAGGACTCAACTTCAAAAGACAAAAACTTACAGCCTTATTGGAACGAGTCATGTCTGGAAATGTCGCAGCAATTGTGGTCGCTCACCAAGATAGGCTTGCCCGATTTGGATTTGATTGGCTTGACTGGTTCTGCCGAAAGTTTGGATGCTCAATCGTGGTTCTCAATGAGACAAATCTCTCTCCTGAAGCCGAAATGGTTGAAGACATCCTCGCCATTCTCGATTGTTTCTCAAGCCGATTATACGGACTCCGAAAGTATAAAACTCAGATCAAGAAAGATAAAAGTTTATCCCAGTCTGGAGTTGAAGAAACAGTGGAATAAATGGATGGCGGCTTGTCGTTATTGCTTTAATCAAGCTATTGACTACCAAAAGAAAAATGGCAGGATTGGCAAGGGCAAGTTAAGAAATATTATTATGCAATCCAATCTTCCTGAATGGGTAAAAGACACCCCTTGTCATATCAGGCAGAATGCTATTTTTGATGCTCACCAAGCCTATACTGCCAGTCGGGATTGTAAGTTTAGAAGTTGTAAAGCTCCTAGACAAACAATCAAGTTTAACAACTGCAATTTCAGTAAAGGGACATGGTATCCATCTCTAACAAAGGGACTTAGTTTTGTTTCTTCAGAAGCAATTCCTAACGTCAGTCTTTATGCAACTCAATTAATCAAAGACAAGTCAGGAGAACGGTTCTGTATTTTCCTAGAAGAGGTGATACCCGTAGCACAACAAGAAAATCGCATTATTGCTCTTGACCCAGGAGTAAGAACTTTTCTGACAGGATTTGATGGACAAAACTTCCTAGAAGTAGGCTCATCAGATATGGGACGAATCAACAGGTTATGCAAGTATCTTGATGACTTAATGAGTCGAATTAGCCTGTCAAAAGTTGCTAAAGAACGACAAAAGATGAGACGGGCAGCCTCTCGGTTACGAGGCAAGATTCGTGACTTAATTGATGACTGCCATAAAAAAACAGCAAGTTACTTGACAAAAAAATATCCAGCTATCTTGCTGCCAAAGTTTGAAACGTCAGAAATGACCAATCGTTCCAAGCGAAAAATCAGAAGTAAAACTGCCCGACAAATG
>JBEIFD010000598.1:0-2790 GCA_040382535.1 Merismopediaceae cyanobacterium | reverse complement strand
TATAAGCTCTTTAGACCACCACTACTATCGAATCACTACCGTCAATGACAATGATTGCTCAATTGAGGAGCCGAATGAAGTGGAAACTCTTAGATTCGGTGTTGTAGACGAGTCGTTGTGGTGACACAATGGCTTAGTATAATAATAATGAAAAAATTTTAAATTTCTGAACAAATTCCGAGAGGTTAAACTATGGATTGGCGTGTTGTGATCGTTCTGAGTCCCCTAATCATTGCGGCTGCCTGGGCTCTTGTTAATATCGGTGCGGCGGCTCTACGACAAGTTCAAGAAGTTTTAGACCGCTAACGCGAAAAGTTATTTTAATTCATGGCTCAAAAACCGGCTGTTTAAACCCAAAAGGCAGTCGGTTTTCTGCTATTTTTACCCTAACTATTTTCGATGAGCAATTTTTGATACACAGCAGGAGAAAGCCTTATTTTAAATTAAGCCTTACTTCAGCTTGTCTTTTTTTTACGGGTATTGCGGCGGTTTTTCGTGGGTAAAGCGGCGATTTCTTCCTTAATGGGCGTTGCATTCAGAAAGGATTCATTAAAAATGGGAATGGTAAAATGAAATTTGCTACCCAGATTTTTGCCGTCGGATTCGGCCCAAATTTTACCGCCCCAACCGTTGACGATTTGCCGACAAATGGCTAACCCTAAACCCGTCCCACCTTTGCTACGACGCAAAGAACCTTCTTCTTGATAAAAGCGATCAAAAACGGTTTCTAGGCGATTGGGTTCTATGCCCCGTCCTGTGTCGGAAACGGTCACTTCTAGCTGATGGGATTGATTCTGGACGATCGCATTCAGCTCTGATGTTCCAACGGCGATCGCGATTTCTCCTTCGGGGGAGGTAAATTTAACGGCGTTATCCAATAATTTGGTCAATAATTCCACTAACCATTCCCCATCGGCCTGAACTAAGGGCAATTCTTCCGATACCCGATTGATGATTTTCGGCAGACTATTATGGCGATTATGGGCGCGGGTATGGCTGAGGGAAAGTTCTACACATTCAGCCAGGGAAAGGGGTTCAGAATTCCAATCAATCCGTCCCCCTTCTAATCGAGAAAGGGTCAGAAAATCTTGAACGAGTTTCCGCATTCGTTCGGCATCGGTGAGGGCTGTATTGAGCATGACCTGACGCAATTCCTGGGGCATATCAGGTTCAGTGGCCAGGCTTTCCAGACAAACTTGAATGGTAGAAAGGGGAGTCCGCAATTCATGGCCCGTAATGGCGACGAGATTGGAACGGGTGCGATCCAGGGCGGCGAGTTGTTCGTTGAGTTCCTGTAAGTTAGCGTAGGCTTCGGCTTGAATCAAGGCTACACCGATCTGGGTAGCGATCGCATCCACTAAAGCGACATCTTCATTTTTCCAAACCGTTGGAGCAGGGCCGCAATGGTGCAATTCCATCATTCCCAAGAGGCGATCGCGGTAAAAAATAGGAACTAATAGCCAGGAAAAGATCGAACAAGTTTTGATCAAATTCTTGAGAGGCGTACCATCCGTACCCAGTAACAAATCTTCTACTAAACGAGGATCATTCAAAGTATCATCAATTTTCAACACATCCCGTAACTCAATCACTTCCTGAAAAAGCGGATTTCCCTTGAGGGGCCAAGCTTTTTCCTTGAGAGAGCTAATCCCCGTATTAATAAATTCATGTTTTATCGCAACAGATAAATCACTTTCTTCACAGCGATAGACCAAACACCGACAAACCCCTAGTCCTTCCCCCAATTTTTCTACCGCAACTTGCAAAATTTCATCGGGATCAAGCGATCGCCGAATGGCTGTCGTGACGGAATTAATTAAACGCTCCTTATGCTCTTTGACGAAAAGCGATCGGTTAGCCTTAATTAACTTATATTGTCCCGCCTGTAAATAAGTGACTAAACGCTGAACAAAGGGATCGGGATTTGTTAGGGGAGATTCCGTCAAATCAGTCCCATTTTCGGTTATATTATTCAGTTTAAGGTAATTTTTCCTTGCTTCTTCCACCTTATCCCCTAATTCAGGGCGATACCCCAAAATTTTTGTGAGTAAAAGTCCAGCCGCAACCTGACTCACCTGACGATCAAATGTCCAAACTCCCTCAAAACGACGATTACTGTCCGCTCCCTTCGTGGAAACTCGCTCCCGACAAACCAAACAACTGGCATAGGTCTTACCCACAACGACTAAATGCCACTGCTGACTCAAACTATCTTCAGGAAAGAAGGCGATCGTTTCATAATCATCGGAACAATTTTTAAAATCCGTTTCTGGGGCGGCTAAAACATAAACCTGGGAAGTTTTTTCGGCAATGCGTTGATAGCGTCGTGCCTCTTGCCGATAGTAACGTTCCTGCTGAAAACTGGCAATAATCAGGGGTTTTTCCGTATCCGACAGAACTAAATCCTCCATCGCGTGGGATAGAGCCGTTAGGGACGTTTTAAAGTACATTTGCGGGCAAGTCTGGGGAAACGCCTGCAACAGTTCCGTGACAATGTCGGTAGAGATGCTCATTTCTCCTGCTTTTTGATACGTTCTTTGGCTATGGAAATTTAGTCCAACTACCAGCATAGCAGTCTAGACAGTCCCAACTCCAAGCTTGAGTCCTAAGTTAAGAATAGGTAGTTTCGTTGTAGTAAGGTGCGATCGCATTAGACATCTCCTAAAACTGGAAAGCCTAGCCTGGCAAGCAGTAGAGCGAAATTCCAGCCCAATGGTCGTTGGGTACATAAACGAGTTTATAAGGCTTTCAGGTATCAAAATTCAATTCTGGCAAAAAACAATGACTCAT
>JBEIFD010000597.1:0-2795 GCA_040382535.1 Merismopediaceae cyanobacterium | reverse complement strand
TTCGGCAAAGTGTTCTACCAGTTTATATTTGGGTCGGAGTTTCATCGCTTTTATCTTCTGTTGACTTTAGCTTATTTTCCCTCACTCTTTCCCCTATAACTGGATTTCTTTTGCTCGTACTTTTTAGATGCGTTCGCCCTGAGCTAAGCTCAGATCCGATAGACTAATCGTCACCTCAATTTTAGACTTAATACAGCAAATTTCATGATAAAAAAATGCGCGCGATTGAAATTTCTTTGCAATAATCACAAAGTTATCTGAAACGAGCCTCATTCTAGGAAATTCCGCCATCCCCCAAAACCTTAGCCATAAAAAAAGGCAGGACTCAGCCCACCTAACAAAAATTTCAAATTCACAGTTTCCTTATTGGGGAAGAATCTGGGAAATCTTGGCCGATAAAGCGGCCGCCTGTAACATGGGCGTACTCGTCACTGAATCATTCGCTAAGGTAAATAAGGGATTGGCTAAAATCCCCGCCACAGAGGTTGCAATCACTGTGAGAATTAAACCCACTTGCAATGGACGCATTCCAGGTAAAGACCATTGCATTTCAGGATAATTTTTGATTACCTCAGACATTTCCTGGGGTTCTTTTACGACCATCATTTTGACCACACGGATGTAGTAATAAATCGACACCACACTGGTCAACAGACCCAATAGAACTAATCCATAAAGCCCTGCTTGCCAACCAACCCAAAAGAGATAAATTTTGCCAAAAAATCCCGCTAAGGGAGGAATTCCCCCCAAGGAAAGGAGGCAAATACTCAAACAAAGGGTTAATAAAGGATCTTTTTGATAAAGTCCTGCATAATCACTGATTTGATCCGATCCTGTCCGTAGGGTAAAGAGAATAATACCCGTAAAGGCTCCCAGGTTCATAAACAGGTAAATCAGCATATAAAACACCATGCTGGAATAACCCTCGTCGGTTCCTGCGGTCAGACCAATCATGACAAATCCTGCTTGCCCAATGGAGGAGTAGGCTAACATTCGTTTCATGCTGGTCTGAGCTAGAGCCACCACATTTCCTAAGACCATACTGAGGATCGCAAGGGCCATAAAAATGACTTTCCATTCATCGGTAATGACCGCAAAGGCAGTTACTAATAGACGAATGGCGAGGGCAAATCCTGCGGCCTTAGATCCGACGGAGAGAAAGGCAACCACAGGGGTAGGAGAACCTTCATAGACATCGGGTGTCCATTGGTGGAAGGGAACGGCGGAAATTTTAAAGGCGATTCCTGCCACGACAAAAACGAGGGAAATGGCTAGTCCTAATGATTGACCCCCACTCACATCGGTTAACTTGGCCGCGATCGCGCTTAATTGGGTTTCGCCGCCCGACAGACCGTACAAAAGGGAAAGTCCGTAGAGAAAAATGGCCGAACTAGAGGCTCCGATCAGGAGATATTTCAAAGCCGCTTCATTGGAACGGGGGTCACGCTTCATGTAGCCCGTCATTAGGTAAGACGAGATACTCAGCATTTCCAAGGAAATAAAAATCATCACCAACTCGTTCGCCGAGCAGAGGAACATCGCCCCCAGAGTCGCGGTTAACATGATGGCAATAAATTCAGCCAGAGCCGTTCCCGTTTGTTCCACATAGCGCACGGACATCAACAGTGTAACGGCAGTAGAAAGGGCAATAATCCCTCTAAAAACAACGCTGATATTGTCGCTATTAAACGATCCTAAAAAGCTAATGGGATCAGCCGCATTCCAGCCAAAAACTAAGGCGACGGTGGCGGCCAATAATCCCGCGATCGCCACATAGGGCAACCAACGGGCAGAACTGCGTCCCACAATTAAATCCCCCACCAGAACCAGGATGAGGGTGACAGTAATAATACCTTCGGGCAAAATAGTCCCGGCATTTAGTTGAGTAGCAATGTTACTAGAAAAATCCATAAGTCCAACCAAAAAAAGCCTAACAACCAGCTTAAGCCATTTAAGCGTAACCTATTCTAGTTAATTAAAGTTTTTTTGAATGACGAGTTTCTGTTTATTTGTCAACTCGATCTAAAAATCGGCGATCGCATTTTCCTTAATATTCACCCTAAAAGCTCCACTCTATTGGATTGACTCCCGACAAGAACCGACGATCAAACCAAAAAAAAGGAAGTTACCATTGACGTTGATAGGCGAAAACTAGCATATTTAAGACATGACTACATTTCTAAAGCCAGTGGAATGGGTTGGAAATTCTCTTAAGGATTTGAAAGAGTTCTCGGAGGATGTTCAACAAATGATGGGATACGCCTTGTACTTAGCTCAATGTGGCGAAAAGCACCCTTTAGCCAAGCCACTCAAAGGATTCAAGGGGGCTGGGGTACTTGAAGTTATAGAAGATTTTAACGGAGATACCTACCGAGCCGTTTATACCGTAAAACTGGCTGGTGTGGTTTATGTTTTACACGTTTTTCAGAAAAAATCAAAGCAAGGTATTGCAACTCCCAAGCAAGATATTGAATTGATTGAAACAAGGCTTAAACGAGCTAAAGAACACTATTCAGAGCATTACAGTCAACAAAAAGGAAGGTAAATTATGACTCAAGACGTTGAGATACAAACAGGTAGCGGCAATGTGTTTGCAGATTTGGGGTTGGAAAACGCTGACGAATTACTGGTCAAAGCAGAACTTGCCCGTAAAATCAGCAGCATTATTACCAAGCAGAAAATCACTCAAACTGAGGCGGCAGGACTTCTGGGCATTGATCAGCCTAAAATTTCGGCATTAATCAATGGGAAATTATCGGTTTTCTCGACGGTACAATTGTTTCGTTTTTTAAATG
>JBEIFD010000596.1:0-2798 GCA_040382535.1 Merismopediaceae cyanobacterium | reverse complement strand
AATTCTAATCGTTGGACAGGGGTGAATAAATCCAACCGATCTTTCCACCAGGGTCGCCATTTTATTTTTGATTGCAATTCACAGGCACTCACAATCGATTGCACGATTCCCGCATACCATTTTTCGGGATTAACTTCCTGGGTTCCCATGCCTGTGAGATCAATGAAAATACAGACCGTTCCTTCGGCGGTTAGGCGTTGACTGGCTCTCACCCGTAGGCTAGATTTTCCCATTTGTCGAGAATTCAGAACATAGCAAAATTCGCCCGCTTTTAAGGCTTGATAAAAAATTGAATCGGCTTCCCGCGTGACATAGCTCGGTGCGTTGCTGTGGAGACTTCCTCCAACTTGATATTCAAACTGGTTATGGGGTGGGATCATTCAGGTGCTTATTTCAGGACAAAGAGGCTTATATTTATCCTAAGCTAAGTCTTATTGATTTGGAAATAATTGGACAAATACCTGACTTTTTCCGACTTTTTATTTCTATGACCAGACATTAACAGATTTTTTAATGCGTATATTTCATCAAAGTGCAATCTGTCAAAACCATAGAGAGGTAATATAGTATGGCGTTATATCTATCTTGCTTGTTTTTAATTCCCATAAAGTAGTCCGTCATGAAAATTAAAGCAATAGTTTGGCAAGAAGACGGGGTTTGGTGTGGTTCTGTACCAGCCCTACTAGGTTGTCATACCTGGGGAGAAAACTACGAACATTTACTCTTAATGCTTAAAGAGGCTGTTCAAGGCTGGCTTGAAGTTAAGTTTGAGGACGAGGAGTATCAAAAGTAAACAATGTATTTATTAATTCCCGCCGCAGGATTGGGGAAACGCATGGGTAGCGATCGCAACAAATTGTTACTCACCCTTTTAGGTAAACCCCTATTAGCTTGGACATTACTGGCGGCCGAATCTTCCCCAAAAATTCAATGGATCGGCATTATGGGACAATCCCAAGATTTTCCAGCATTTGAGGAAATTTTAAGCGATTTAAACTTAACGAAACCTGTTCACTTGATCGTCGGAGGAGATACCCGCCAAGCATCGGTTTTTAATGGTTTAAAAGCTCTACCGACTGAGGCGAAATCCGTTTTAATTCATGATGGCGCGAGATGTTTGGCCACTCCTGAATTGTTCGAGCGCTGTGCTGAGGCGATGCAAACTTGTCGGGGAATGATTGCGGCGGTTCCTGTGAAAGATACGATTAAAATCGTGGATCGCGATCGCCTAATTCAGGATACTCCCGATCGCCGTTATTTATGGGCGGCCCAGACTCCCCAGGGTTTTGATGTGGCTTTGTTGAAGGAGTGTCATCAAAAAGGCGAGGCCCTGGGCTGGGAGGTGACCGATGATGCCGCTTTGTTTGAAAAATGCCAATTACCCGTGCAAATTGTGGAAGGGGAAGAAACTAATCTCAAAGTAACGACTCCTGTGGATCTGGCGATCGCCGAATTCATTTTACGACAGCGATTCACGGAAATAACTTAAACAGGGGCCGCAATTAAACCTGCGATCGTCTCTAATAACAAATTCGGTTGGAAAGGCTTGGTGACATAGGCATTGGCCCCCAAAGCGATCGCCCGTTGTCGATGAACGTCACTTTCACGGGAAGTCAGAACCACAACGGGAATTCCATTAAAACTCTCATCTGCCCGAATCAACTGTAACAAGGAAAACCCGTCCATATTCGGCATTTCTAAGTCACAAAGAATCAGTTTAAAACTTTGGAGATGCTGAATCAACAGATCCCAGGCTTCCTTACCGTCCCGACATTCCATCACTTGATAATCCGAACGGGTCAAAATTCGGGTCAGGGTACGGCGCACCATGATGGAGTCATCAATAATCAAAATCGAATTCTCTTCACCCATTCTAGAAAGAGATTCTTTTGGAGGTGTGGCTCGACGCGCGATATTAACTTCGGTTTTTTGCCACAATTCTTCAAAATATTCAGGCAATAAAATCGGAACAACCTCACCCGTCCCCAATACCGTACAACCCGCTAAATAACTGGGAATAGGGGTAATTTGGTCAAACGCTTTAAAGACTAACTGTCTTTCATCCACAATTTGATCAACCGTTACCACCACCATTTTGTCATTGATCGGCAACATGAGTCCCACCGTACTTTGGCGATTTTGGGGATTGGGCTGTAAAACGTTGGCAATATTGTAGGGCAGTAATTGTTCGAGGGAACGAACGGGGAAGGATTGTTCCTGCCAGGTAACTTGCCCATGAACGACGGGAAATTCTGCCAAGGAAATAATACGAGTCACACTTTCGGAGGGAAAGGCGAGTAATTGTTGCTGACAGCGTACCAGCAGGATCGAAACAATATTGAGAGTCAGGGGAATGCGAATAATAAATCGAGTTCCTGTGCTGGCCTCGGTTTCAACCTTTAAACTGCCCCGTTGCATTTCTACTTGATTTTTGACAATATCTAAACCCAATCCCCTTCCCGACAAGTCACTGACACTATCGGCAGTCGAAAAACTAGGGGTGAAAATATAGTCTAAAATATCTTCTCGGCTGGGGTTGGCTTCAGGGGTAATCAATCCCATCGCGATCGCCCGTTGTCGCACTTTAGCTAGGGGAATACCATTACCATCATCGGCAACAGTAATACGGACTTGATTACTGGTCACAACTGCCGAGAGCTTGATTTGACCGATTTCAGGTTTGCCTACAGAGACGCGATCGCGGGGAAGTTCGATCCCGTGATCAAAGGCGTTACGAATTAAATGAGTGAGAGGCGTGCGTAATTGTTCTAAAATCGCCAATTCTACCAAAACATTTT
>JBEIFD010000595.1:0-2799 GCA_040382535.1 Merismopediaceae cyanobacterium | reverse complement strand
CAACAAAGTAGATCGGTTTGTCTTCTTTGCTGGGCATAAAAATTCCATCAAAACGGAAAGCTTTTTCTTTGATTTCTGCTGAGATAAACTGATAGTAATCAGCATTTTCTAGGGGTTGTCCTCGTAGTTAAAATAACAGAGAATGCAAAGTCAGAAATAGCTGATAAAAAATGGTAAGCTGTCCCGAATTTAGATTGCATAATGATTTTACTAAAAGTCTTGTAACAAGGGGTTTAAGCCCTTTGCCTGTATGCGTTTTAAATAATTAACAGCTTATCAGTACGCATAAAATTGTATGACTTGAGATAGACTTTAATTTTAGCCTTTAAGGCACTAACTCAATATTTAGCAGGACTTTTCCAAAATATTCTGCTAAATCATGAATCGTTAGCAAAACGCGATCGCCCTTTTATCATGAAACCTGCCATAGATCCCCTCTGGGTAACAGATATCGAAGCCGCTAAAGTGTTACAAAATTCCTTGCGTGAAAAAGTGATTCGAGAAGATCAATTAGGAAAAGTCGAACGAATTGCGGGGGTTGATGTCGCCTTTGCTGAAAATAGAACGATTACTAAAGCGGCAGTTGTTATTTTGAGTTATCCCGATTTAACAATCTTAGAAACCGCGATCGCCCGAACCCCCACGACTTTTCCCTATGTGCCAGGTTATTTATCCTTTCGAGAAATTCCTGCCATTCTCCAAGTGCTTGAAAAAATCAGCCTTACTCCCGATCTCATCTTTTGTGATGGACAAGGAATTGCTCACCCCCGACGCTTAGGGATTGCCTCCCATTTAGGCGTTTTGATGGATATTCCGACCATTGGAGTCGCTAAATCGATTCTAGTAGGGAAACACGAACCCGTTCCGCCCGAAAAAGGACAATGGGTTCCTTTAGTTGATCAACAAGAGATGATAGGAGTCGCGCTCCGTTCTCGTATCAACGTTAAACCGCTTTATCTTTCCCTCGGTCACAAAATTTCTTTAGAAACTGCGATCGCCTACGTTCAGCATTGTTTAGTCAAATATCGCCTTCCTGAACCGACTCGATTAGCGGATAAATTGAGTAAGGGCTTAAATTTAGCCTGATTTAATGGTCAATAATTTCATAGGGAAGTTTCAAGGATCGCCAGAAAATCTTCTAGGAATGGAGTGACTTTTTGAGGAATTTTAGCGGCTTCATCCCAGCGTCTTAATTGAATAGCCTCCTTTGCATAGGGTAAGCTTAAAAAGATCGCAACTTCTTGGGGAGAAAAAAGCCCTCCTTGCAAGCTTAAACTTTGTTGAGAATTGGTCGATAAACTGTCAAAATAATCTGAATCAACGACACAAAGATAGCGTTTAGCTTCCACATGAAGACGGATCGGTTCGGTTACGGCTTCGGAAAATAGGGGTTTTAACCAAGGAATCGCACGATATTCATGGCGATCGTCCACTCCTTTTTCTGCCACATTTTCGCCTAAATCATGTATCAAATGTCCTAAATCATGAAATAAACAAGCGGTTATTAATTCGGGACTGGCTTGATTTTCTTGAGCTAAAGTTGCACATTGTAAAGCGTGTTCCAATTGGGTAACGGCTTCCCCGCCATACTGTTCATGACCCCGCGATCGCAGAATTTCTAATAAATCAAAAAGCGTTAGTTTAATCATCATGTTGCTTTGAAGAAAATAAAAAATTTTCGGACAATTCCCACTTTTTAAGAGAGATTTAGAGGGATCAATTTAAGTTACTAAATTAACAGTTTGTAAGGCTTTCCAAGCACGAGTTGAACAATTCTCAGGAGCAAGTTTACTAATATCTAACCATTGAATTCCTTTGGAGCCAATTTCAGGATCATTACTCGCTAAAGTTAACGGTTTAGAGCCAAGAGAACATTGATAAACAATATTTAAAGTGTGCATCATTTGACCATCGGGCTGTGGGAAAAATCCTTCAACAACCGTTAATAATTTATCCACATTAAATTCTTCTATGCCTGTTTCTTCTTGAATTTCTCTTTTAAGTCCTGCGAATAAAGTTTCACCTGGTTCTAAGCCACCGCCAGGCAAGTCCCAACAATCAGGTTCAGGGGGAGTAATTTGATGTAATAATAGGACTTCTTGATTGTCGATAAATAAACCGACGACACTAACACGAAATTGAATATTTTTGTTCATTTTTAGTTATTTGGGCATAAGCCTTATGCCCCTACCTTTATGGAAATTCAAGCTTTAGCAATAACCTCTTCAGCGAGTCCAAAAGAGAGCGTCATCCCTGCTCCACTGAGAGCATTAACAATAGTAACCCCTGGTTCAGGATGGGCAATAAACTCAGTTTGATTGGGAATTTTAGCATAAATTCCATGCCAGGTTTGGGCGATTTCTAAACTGGGAGGTTGGGCAAATTGTTTGAAATAATCTAACACATAATCATTTAATTGATTGCGATCAAAAGGGTCTGGATTTAAGCCGTATTCGTGGGTATCGCCGATGGTTAATTCTCCTGCTGAATTTTGCGAAACCATCACATGAATTCCCCAATCTACAAAGTAGGGAGTTTCTGTCTGAATGCGAGTTTTTAATGCGGCTAAAGAATTACAGTGAGCAAAAGCCGAATAATGGGTCAGGGTTAATCCTGCACAAAGGGCTGGCCCCATCCGCCAGTTATTAGGTTGGGGGACAGTTCGTAGCATTTGCAATTTAACTTTGTTAATACCACTTGCTTGATAAATTTCAGGATAAAGGGTTTCAAAATCACTGCCACTACAAACATAAAGACGATCGCAAGTCCATTGTTGACCACCTGCGACAAAATTGGGAT
>JBEIFD010000594.1:0-2805 GCA_040382535.1 Merismopediaceae cyanobacterium | reverse complement strand
CATAACTGAGATACAATTCCTGGGCATCTCGTACCCCTCTTCGCTTAGTGGATTCGGCATCTAGGGTAAAAATTTCTACCTGTCCTGGAAAAAGTTGTCGCAATCCTTTCACCGTCGAAACTTCTTTCCCTTCTCGCATGGCCTCCCAACCGTATTCGGAGTGCATATCAAACATTAAATTAACCGCCGCTTGTTTGCGAATAATTCCTGAAATTAATAAACGAGTGAGAAAGGATTTGCCTGTTCCTGATTTACCAAAAACGCCATTACTTCTTTCTACAAAACGATCTAGATCAATACAAACAGGAACATCCATATCGAGGGGTTGACCAATGGAAAAATTGCGCCGATGGGGGTCATCTTCCCAACCAAAAACCATACGAAAATCCCGTTCACTGGCTTCAAATACCTGGCTAAAATGGGCAGGAATGGTTTTGACGGGTAATAATTCTAGAGGTTCACTGGTTTGGGCTTCCATACTCCCTAAACCGTTACCATTCTGATTAAATTTTTCTGCTTTGCCTTTTTTTCCTTCTTCAACAGGGGTAAACATCAGCATCGGCGCGAGTTCAATCGTTCCGTAGGTTCCGCTACCTGCCAGGACTTCCCGCATTAAACTGTCTTCTATACTGGGCGGATTCGCTAAAATTCGGGGGTTAGAGGTTCCCAAAGCCACATCGGTGAGTAAACAGAAAAAACGCGATCGCGTCCCTTGGATGACGAGAAATTTGCCGACCCGCATCTCTTCCACCGAGACATCAGGCAATAAACGAATTTCTAAACCCTTAGTAAGGGAACCTTGAATCACTGAACCGAGGGGAGTTTCTTTCATAAAGGATTAATCACTGATCTTGTAGTTACTTGTAGCTAACTATATATCGTATCTTCTCAATCTATTGACAAAACGCAAGTTCGGGACTATCATTCTACAAGACAAAAAAGCATATATAAAAATTTGTCTTAAAACCTAAATTAAGAGCTAATAAGGTGTGCTATGCCAATAGAATTTATTATGCCAATAATAGCAATGGTGAGCGGCATTATTTCTCTATATGTTGATCCTAAAGATTCTCAGGCTAAATGGATAAAGCCTTTAATGCTTATCTTGGCAGTTTTCACGGCAATAGGGACAATAGCTTCTTCTTACCATAGCAGTGAATCAGCAAAAGTTGAGAAACAGGAACTGCAAAATCGCATTAATGAACTTAAAGATCAAAATAAGCAGCTTATGGAAAAAATAAAAAAAATCCCAGATGAAACAGCAGTAATAATATCTAAGCTACAAAAATTCGGTTTTTCTTATGAAAGAGCGCGTGAAGCAACCCCTCAAGAAATTATGCAAAGTAAAAATGCTAATCAGAAATTAATATTGAGTCAATCGAGTAATCAAGATATTGAAAGAAGAAAAGCTATTACTGTTGAATACTTTCCTAAAAATGTTGACCCAAATGTTGTCATATCTGCCCTTGAGCAGCTAGGTTTTAAATTTAAAGCTGGTACAGCCAACGTTAAAAATATTCCCACAAATGCTATTTGGTTTGGTTCTAATGTCAGTCTCGATGATGTCAAGCTTGTTGCATATACATTAATCCGTGCAGGAGTAAAAATTAGAACAATTAAGCCTTTTCGAGAGCCATCCAAAGATCATTGGGCATCAAAAATACAAGTAGGTGCTGATGGCGATTATAAAGATAGCCCACCTTTAACAGTTGAACAAATTCGGGATGCTACGGATTTTCCTAGACGATAGAACCTTTAACAACAAAGAACTTACCACTGTTAATTTTATTTAACATCATTGAAATAATTAAATAATATATACATCTCACTCTTAAGAACAAAATTCTCACCTACTTTAGGCCAAAAGTTCAAACATTAGGAGAAAATAGCAAATAGATAATCATTTTCCTAACGAGCAAATTTATGAGTAGAGATCGAGATATGCGTGAGCCTGAATCGGGAATCGTCTCCTCCGTTCCCCAGGCAGTTTTACGGGCTTCTGCTAAATTAACGACTATCGGCTATCTGGGCTTCTGGATTCAGATTGTGGTAGGAGCATTTGCTGTTGTTACGTTTCTGTTTGCAAGTTTAGGCCTAACCTTTGGGCAAGAACGAACCCAGGGCATTGAAGCGGGGATTTTATCGGCCTTTATTTCCCTTGTCCTTTTGGGGGTCGCAATTTATTTTTCAATCCGCTATCGGCAAATTGGCAACCAATTACAAAAGGTAGAAGCCGCCAGCCATCCTAGAAAGGCTGACATTTTAAAGTTTATCCGTTGGGGAATTATTGTCAATTTGGCAGGAATGGGCATGGCCATCATTGGGGCGGCGGCGATCGGGGGAATTGTTTTAGCAAAATCTTTGAGCATTGCCCAGGGAACCCTCGCAACGAATTCGAGGCAACTGGTAACTTCGATTGATTTATTAGCAGTTCAGGCAAATACTAATACGATTATTGCCCATTTCACAGGTTTAGTTTCTTCCCTTTGGTTATTAGACCGTCTCGATAAATAAAGTTAAAAATTATGCAACGCACTCGATTAAATACCCTAATTGAAAGAACAGGGACGGAGTTGACTCAATTTTTTAGTAATCCTTGGCGGCGTATTTCCCTGATTTTATTGGGATTATTATTTGGTTTTTTTGTTGGGGCAGCCGTTTCTACCACCGCAGGACAGGATGCTCAATGGGACGTGGTAGGAGCCGCTTTATTGCTTTTATTTACAGAATTAACCAGTCGTTTTGTCTATGCTAAAAGGGTGAGTAGTTCTAATCCGCGATCGCTGTGGGTAGAAATTTTGAATT
>JBEIFD010000593.1:0-2823 GCA_040382535.1 Merismopediaceae cyanobacterium | reverse complement strand
TGATTTGCCTGAACCCGATGGCCCACAAATGACAACGACTTCACCCTCATTGATTTCCGTTGTGCAATCGGTCAGAACCTGAAAATTTCCGTACCATTTGGAAACATTATCGATTTTGATCATGGATATTTTGCGGTAATGGTATGTTAATTAGCGTTCAATTACGACTTGAGCTATCTTTAAAACCTGATGTTTAGTAGCTGATTACAATTAAACTGACAATACATTTCGTTATCGATCCCCCTGCCTCCCTTAATAAGGTAGGGCTGATTCATTCTCCAGTCTGATTTCTTTTTTTTATGTCTTCAATCGCTTATGGGGCAAGCAAAGTAAGGTATTTTAAAAAATTTTCAGATATTTATTCTGAGAAATTGCCTGAAAACTTTGCCAGATAAGGTTTTAATTGAATGACATTTTTGAGAATGAAACAGCCCTACCCCTTGATAAGGGGGGAAGCCGAAGGTGGGGGGATCAGTTAATGCACATTTTCTGTTTAATTTGGTATCAGCTTAGTTCCCAGAGAAGGCAATCGCGACTGTCTCAGGTTGGATTGTCCGATTGTAGCCTTTACCCAACGACGACAAAGGCGGCTACTAACCAGACTCTCGGTTGGCACAGGAAGTTCTATTAAAAACCTTTAAACTTTGGCTTCTAGCAATTTGAGATATTCCGTATTCACTCCAGACTCGCGAACGAGGGCAATTTTTCCCGTCCGTGAAATTTCCCGAATGCCAAATCGATTCAACATTTGAATAATCGCCACCATTTTTCCTGGATCTCCCACTGCCTCAACGGTGACGGTTTCTTCAGAGATATCCACAATTCTGGCCCGAAATACCTGCACGAGTTCAATTACTTCTGCTCGATTAGCGGTCGAGGCATTGACTTTTACTAGCATTAATTCCCGTTCAACACAGGGAATCTGGGTAATATCCTGAACTTTTAGGACATTAATCAGTTTGTAGAGTTGCTTGGTCAACTGTTCAATGGTGTCGTCATCGCCAGGCACGACCATCGTGATGCGAGATACCCCTGCTTGTTCGGCGGGGCCGACGGCTAAACTCTCGATATTGTAGCCACGACGGGCAAATAATCCTGCAATTCGCGTTAAAACGCCCGCTTCATCTTCTACTAAAACAGACAATGTATGTTTCATGGTTCCTGTACACAAAGGTTAAAGACAAAACGAGTTAGGGTCGCTCAACTTTCGGTCGTCTTTCGCCCGATGAAATAAAAAGGCTAGGTTAGCTCGATAGTCCGATTTTTAATCCTATCACGAATTTAGTCCTGCTTTTTTCGGCTTGTTTGCTTATTTGGCTGATAAAAATTTAGTGTCACGAATCTTTCTTGGTGGTGATGAGTTCATGACAGAGTACGCGAATCGGCATAAAACGCTTTTTGGAATATTGTGCGGAAAAATTCTTGCGATCGCGCTATTTGGGAGTATTATACAGAAAGATTCTTAATAAGCTCCTTATTTGGGGTAATATATGGAAAGTTTCCGTATAATCAATAGTTACGCCCTTTTTTTACTTACCGCATTGGGGAGAAAAATATGACAAGAATCATCACGAAGAAATCAAGTAAAGCCCCGATCTTGAAGATCAAATTTATTTCTCACGGCACTTTGGAGTCCAAGGATTTGCAAGTTACTCGGAGATTCTATGAAGAAGTGCTAGGTTTGGAAGTCATCCAGAATACGCCGATGTCCATGTTGGTTCGTCGTGGCGGTCATCACACTTATGCCGTGGTTCAAACTGGACGGGATGAAGACATGCCTCTGTTGAATCACAACGGACTGGATGTCGATTCGGAAGACAGTGTGCGCGAGGCCCACCAGCTTTTACAGTCCGTCCAGACTGAATATGGTATTCGCAAGATAATGGCTCCACATGAGCTGCACGGTGTCTATAGTTTCTATTTTCAAGACCTAGACGGGAACTGGTGGGAGATTCTCGCTAATCCACCGGGAGGTTACTCGCAGATGTTCGACAAGCCAGAACTTGACCTAACTGATCATTCAGACTGCGATCGCTGATCGCGTAGATTGAATTGAGACACGAAAACCAACCTGACACTAGCAATAAAGAGTCTGAAGAAGATCAATCCCACTAACCTGCAAGGTGTGATAGAGAGATCTAAAGAAGCCGAATTGCGATCGGGAGTCAGCGTATGCAAACAATCCTTTTAAGCCGCGAAGAAGGAGCACGTCGGGCAAAACAACTGTACGAGAATGGAATCCGCCAAAGGGTCGAAGTGCGATCACCGATCTTGTAGGCTGGGGGCGAAACGTTGAACGAAACCAAGAATCAAAAAGAAACTTGGAAGTGGAAAACACCGTTCGGCAAGTTGAAAACTCATAAACTTGCATAACTCTCGTCAACTTGTGGGTTAAATTCCCACCCCTTTGGCAGTCAAAGGTGAAACGGCAAACAGCCAACCGTCACGCTGAGTCCAGTGTAAGACGCTGAAAGCAAGCAGGAAAATACGCTAACCCCCCTAATAGCCTAAAGGAAAAGCGTAACCGAAAGTTCATCAAGGCAAGACCCGATGGAAGCATCGTAAACGAGAAATAGAGAAAAGGAATACAGAGAAACTCTATCATATTTCCCCAACAAATATCTGATGGGGCGACAAGCACGTTAGAAAGTAGACAGGGCAAGCTCCATAGCTCTTCGTCCTCGAATGTAATCCTTCAATCTATGGCAGGGCGAACGCATCTAAAATAGTACGGACAAAAGAAATCCAGTTATAGTGGAAAGAGTGAGGGAAAATGAGCGAAAGTCCATAGAAGACAAATAACGATGAAACTCCGACCCCAAT
>JBEIFD010000592.1:0-2826 GCA_040382535.1 Merismopediaceae cyanobacterium | reverse complement strand
AGAATCGGATAAAACGACAAATCCATGAGCAAAGCCTTCGGGAATCCAAAATTGACGCTTGTTTTCTGCGCTTAAAAGACAACTGGCCCATTGTCCAAAGGTGGGAGAACTGCGACGAATATCAACTGCTATGTCTAAAACTTCTCCTGAGACCGCTCGAACTAACTTTCCCTGGGGTTCTTGGATTTGGTAATGTAAACCCCGTAGCACATTTTTGAGAGATAAGGAATGATTATCCTGCACAAACTTAGGGGAAATTCCTGTTTTTTCGGCAAAGGATTTTTCATTGTAACTTTCAAAAAAAAAGCCGCGATCGTCACCAAAAATACGGGGTTCTAGGATTAAAACATCAGGAATATGGGTAGGAATAACGTTCATTTTTTCAAGGAAATTAGGATCTGAGTAACATAATTATTGATGATGATGAATAGAAAATTTCAAATCATTCAAGAAATAATGTCTTCTACTGCTTCCCAACCTAAACCGCGTCGAACGACACTCGGTTCTTGACTTGTCAGATCAAGAATAGTAGAGGTTTCAAAACCAGGATCATTTTCATCATCTACAATAATGTCAACTAATTTGTCGAAAATGTCAAATAATTCTGCCTTATCAAGCTTGGCAAAATCATCCTGATCTTCTAGGTGAGCAGACGTTGAAATAATGGGGTTTTCTAAGGTTTTTAATAATGCTTGGGAAACGGGATGATCGGGAACCCTAATGCCTGTGGTTTTACGCTTGGGACTCATTACCAATTTGGGGACTAATTTTGTCGTTGGTAATAAAAAAGTATAGGGGCCAGGAATCAGACGTTTCATAATGCGATAAGCTTGATCACTGACCGTCGCGTATTCGGAAATATTGGACAGAGAAGAACAAAGGAACGTCAACGGTTTATCATTGGATAATTGCTTTAATTGTCTGACCCGTTGTACCGCAGATTTATCGTTTAAATCACAGCCGATCGCGTAAACGGTATCGGTAGGATAAAGCATGACAGCCCCTCTATGAAGTGCCTCACAAATGGTGTTGACGCTTCGTTGTTGGGGATTATAGGGATTGAGAGTATATAGAGTAGCCATAATGACCAAGATAGCGTATTTTGATTGTCCTACAGGAATTTCAGGGGATATGTGTTTGGGAGCCTTAGTGGATGCGGGGGTCAGGATAGAATACCTGATTGAGCAACTGCAAAGGTTAGGTCTGGGGTCAGAATATCGACTTTGGCAAGAAACGGTTCATCGCCAGGGTCAGGCGGCCACGAAAATTCATGTGGATTTGTTGTCAGAAAAGTCTGATCATCATCACCATTCTGCTCGGCATTTGCCTGAAATTGAGCAAATTATTCAAACGGCTAAACTACCCGATCGCGTTAAGGATTGGAGTTTACAGATTTTTCAAAAACTCGCGATCGCTGAAGGATTGGTTCATGGCATTGCTCCCGAAAAAGTCCATTTTCATGAAGTCGGGGCGACCGATGCGATCGTCGATATTGTGGGAACTTGTCTGGGATTGGATTATTTAGACATTGAAAAAATTTACAGCTCGGCCTTACCGACGGGGGGCGGAACGGTTTGGGCGGCTCATGGGCGTTTGTCCGTGCCTGTTCCCGCCGTTTTAAAGTTATGGGAATCGCGCCAAGTTCCTGTCTATCACAATGGCATTGACAAGGAATTGGTTACCCCAACGGGAGCGGCAATTTTAGTCACGTTAGCCGAATCCTTTGGCCCGCCGCCCCAGTTGCAATTACCAAAAATGGGATTAGGGGCAGGACGTCAGGATTTGCCTATGGCTCATATTTTACGGCTTTGGTTGGGGGAATCAGTGAGTAATGAGCCTAAAATTCCTGCTTTTGCCCAATCGGAAAAGATCGCGATCTTGGAAACCCAAATAGATGATCTTAATCCTCAAATTATTGGCTATTTGTTTGAAGTTTTGTTTAAAGTAGGGGCGATCGATGTGTTTACTCAGGCTGTCGGTATGAAAAAATCTCGTCCAGGCATTTTGTTAACGGTTTTGTGTCATCTTCATGCGATCGCGGTTTGTCAAGAAGTCATTTTTCGGGAAACCAGCACTTTGGGGATTCGTTATTCGATTCAGGATAGGGCTATTCTCAAGCGAGAAATTCAAACGGTGCAAACGCCCTACGGAGAAGTTCGAGTCAAAATTGCCTATACTGAAAATCTTGATCCTCAAAATATTCTCAATATCCAACCCGAATATGAAGATTGTGCTGAGTTAGCCCAAAAAACAGGACATTCTTTACAAAAAATTCAACAATCGGCGATCACGCAGTGCCGCTCGGCGATCGCTACATGGTATAAAATTAGGCTTTAATTCCCAAATAGTAATTAAACTTCATTAACCATAAAAATGCAACTTTCTTGATTAAAATGTTGCTAGTTTCGAACAAGTTTGTGTCTCCTTTTATTTCTAAAAGTTTCTTGTTCAAGGGCTTTACGGAAAAACATACATTACAGCAGTTTTCGATCAAACCTACCACAAGAGTAATTCACCAAATCAAGTGCAGGCAAAGCTTTACTGTTTTGCACACATACACGTTTGATTGCAATTTGCTGTAAGCATCGTCTTTTGTACCTTCCAGAGTGTTCTTGAGCGAAAAAACGCCATCAAAGAACTTTGGAACGGGGTTCAGGTCATTCTCTCGTAGCCACAAACTCATGCGGAACCAGAAATAGACCTGTCCGAAAAATAGAAACCTAGTCTGTGATGACGTTTAAGGCGTTTCAAGGAAAAGATGGTTATCACGAGTTTTTTAGGGTTTTGAGGTAAAAAAACAATTCTTCTTCAAAAGAAAGACCTTTT
>JBEIFD010000591.1:0-2826 GCA_040382535.1 Merismopediaceae cyanobacterium | reverse complement strand
TATTCATAATTGGTTTACTCATTGTTGCTACTGTAACTCACCTTTTCATGAAGATGGATAATGATTCGACTACCCCTCACTCATGTGAATACCGCTATATCTTGATATTCTCCCCTTAAATACAAAGCCATCCTAGAATGTTACTGAGCCTGTCGAAGTAAGGACGGGTTTTCAGATTCAGTTTTTCGATGATTAGCTTAACGTCTTACGCTGAATCCAAATAGATTCCAGACAAAATTTTGGAGTCATTCAGTTCAATCCCTTGTAAAAAGCGTGTTAGAGTGGCTAGAGAGGTGAATGGAGGCGTGAAAAACGGAATTTTAGGTTATGCGATGGCTCGTTCTTTTATTACTTTCTGGTTCGGGATTTCTCTTTTTTCTGCAAAATAAACAACCCATTACCCTTTTCTTTTTGGGGAATAATGCCAAGGTCGCGCTGTTGACCCTCACTTTTCCCTTGGGATTGTGGGTAATTCTTTTTATCGTTGCAGGCATTATCACTAGTCTGATTCTCCAATCTTTCAACGCGATCGCCCGTCCCAATATTTCCCCTGCGCCCTCTCGTCCCCGTTCACGCCCAACCCCTCCACCGCGATCGCCTGAACTACCCCGTCCCCCAACTCCGGAACCGAAAACTCGCATTCAAACCCCAACCAATCCGCAATGGGAATGGGAAAATCCGATCCCCGAAGTAGATGATTGGGAAGACGATGAGCCGCAACCTGTTGAAACGCGATCGCCTGAACCCGTTGAGCAACCTGTGGATATTCCCCGCCGTCCCGAACCCGTTGACATCCCCAGAGGAGTCACCATTGATATTCCCTCCCCGTCTCGTCCTCCCAGGGATGTTGTCAAGCCGAGCGAACCGCAATCGCACCTACGGGATGAAGACCTCAAACGTTTTGAAGTGGCTCAGGAACCGAAAACCACTTCCCACGAAGGGACGATTTATTCCCAGACCTATCGAGAACCCCGCACTAACCCAGGAATTCCTCGTGACCCCAGGATTGAAAAATCTTCTTCTAAGCAGTCTAATTCTAATCAAGTTTATGATGCCAATTACCGAGTAATTAATCCTCCTTTACGTCCTGTAGAATCTAGCAATGTAGAGGAAGACGATGAAGATTGGCTCTGAATTAATGATCAAAAAACGGTTAATTATTTTTACGCGTTATCCTGTCGTTGGTAAAACCAAAACCCGTATGATTCCTGCATTAGGAGAACCAGGGGCGGCGGATCTGCACTCCCGCATGACGGAATATACTCTGATTAATTTGCTGACTTTATGTTGTGACAAGTCTTTGGAGATAGGAATTTATTATAGTGGCGGCGATCGCCAAAAAATGCAAACTTGGTTAGATCCTGTAATTTCATCTTTTTTGGTTAATCATCCTAATTTAACGATTAATCCGATTTCTTACCATGCTCAAATTGGGCAAGATTTAGGGGAACGAATGCGAGGGGCGTTTACAGATAGTTTTAATCATAAAATAGAAAAAATGATTATTATTGGTACAGATTGCCCTGATTTGAGTCAAAATATCATTGAAGAAGCTTTTCTCGCTTTAAATTCCCAGGATGTGGTTCTCGGCCCCGCGAGTGATGGCGGTTATTATTTAATTGGTTTAAGTCAATTTTTTCCGATGCTTTTTAACAATATTGACTGGGGTAGCGATCGCGTTTTGTCTCAAACGAGAAGGATTATTGAGCAAGAAAAACTGAGTGTTTATGACTTACCCGTTTTAACAGATGTGGATCGACCCGATAATCTTTACATTTGGCAATCCAAAAATTTCTCTTAACCCTCTAGATCCCCCCTAAAAAATCAAAAAATAACCCGATTTAGTCCGTTTTTTGATCGAGAAAGTGATCATTGTTTAAAGCGATAAAGGGCGATCGCAGAACAATATTAAAATCTGCAAAAAAAGAATTTTTAAAGGTAATACCTGACACTCGTAACGACTCTTTTTTTACTCGCTCTCAAACTGGCTTTTAGAAATAACGTTGTTTGATTATGGAGAATATTTTCCCACCAATTACGGGTCACAAAGGTAGGAATAATAATGGTTGACAAAATTTCGGGGTACTGGGCTTCAAAGCGATCAATGTAATTCACAATAGGATGAACAACTGAGCGATAGGGAGAATCTAAAATCACCAGATCAATATCATTTTCCAATTCCTGCCAGCGTCTTTGTAATTTTTCCCGATCCGTTGAACCGATATCGACATGAACTCCCACAATATAGTCAGCAATACTACGGGCATAGTCAAGGGCTTCTAGGGTTCCTTTATTCAACTGTCCTACAATGACGATCGCGGGATGGGTAATCACCTCTGAACGGGGGCGGGGAATATAACTCCGAGGAGCAACGCCATCTAGGGTGAGACGTTGGGCAACATAGCGATAATGACGGTTAATTGCGACAAATAAGGCAACTAAAGCAGGAATCGCAATAACGACTAGCCAAGCTCCTAGCAAAAATTTAGTGGCAATGACAACCCCTAAAACCACTAGGGTTGATAAGGCTCCCACCCCGTTCATTAAGGCACTGGCTCGCCACCCTGGTAGTCTGCTCTCAAACCAATGTCTTACCATTCCCGCCTGGGATAGGGTAAAGGAAGTAAAAACCCCAACAGCATAGAGGGGAATAACGGAGTTAACATTTCCTCGGAAAATGATCACTAACAAGGCGGCAAACAAGCTTAATACGATAATTCCGTTGGAGTAAACTAGGCGATCGCCTAAATGGGCAAACTGACGAGGCAAAAAACCATCCCGACCCAGAAAATAACATAAACGGGGAAAGTCAGCGAAGCTAGTATT
>JBEIFD010000590.1:0-2829 GCA_040382535.1 Merismopediaceae cyanobacterium | reverse complement strand
TCATGAAACTGGAAGTCGGACTAAATTTTTCTAAATTTTTCTGATGCTAACATAATAACCCCTATTTTGTCTGCTGTCCTGGGGCAGTTGTTCTTTCTACTTTTTTCTACTTAAAAAGGACGATAAATCTTGCCTAAAACCAATATATGCCATCTGTGATGGGACTGACATCCCTAGACTAAAGACCTAACGTAGAGATATCGGTAGAGATTAAACCGACCACCGCCCAACTTCAGGAGAGGAATTTTCAATGTTGAACTTTATTCATAAACAATCGGGAAAAGCAGCGATCGCGGTTTTATTGCTGGGTACAACTCTAGTCGGTTCCTTTGTTCCTGTTTCTGCCAAACCTGTGGATCGTCAAACCAACACCAGCTACAATCTGTTGCGTTCACCTTCTCCCTCATCTACTTTTAACCGCAATCAGAGCGTCCCCACCTTTAACCGCAACCAAAGTCAAACTTTTTCTAATCCTAATCAGGGGACTATTCCCGTTGGGACAACGATTCCTATGACCTTCAATGAATCTGAAACGATTGAAATCGGCCCCAATGAGTCTCGTACCCTCACCCTCTATACGGCATCCAATGTTCGTCAATCCAATGGTAATATCCTCATTCCTGCGGGGAGTGAAGTGTTGGGAGAACTACGCCCTTCCAGGAATGGAGTCCAGTTTTTTGCCCAACAAATTACGCTCAAGAATGGTCAACGTCTGAATTTCAATGCGACTTCCCGTGAATTAGTGGATTTCCAAACGGTTCAGGTCGGCGCTTCAACGGCCGATATCGTTACAGGAACCCTTGCAGGGGCGGGTGCGGCTACTCTCATTGCAGGGGTCACGGGCGATCGCCATATTAATGCCCTAGAAGTCTTGGGAGGCGCGGCTTTTGGTGCTTTAGCAGGATGGGGCTTACCCCAGGCAGGCATTATTGGCGGCGGAACTAAAGAAGTCATGACGATTAATCCGAGCCAAGATTTAACCCTCACTGTCCAGGCTCCTTTGTCCCTCAATAACACCTCATTTCCTTCTCAATCTCCTTCCCAATCTTCTTCTCAATCTCAATGGGGACGCGATCGCTATTCAGCTTGGTAATGTTGAAATCCTTAGTAGGGGAAATTCATGAATGACCCCTACTCAATTTTTGGAGATGTCTAATTTATAAAACGGTAACAAAAGTAGCGGTTTTATTTTGGCATCATCCGTTATCGTTTCTCAAACGATCTGCCAATAGGAATAAATACTTATGTCTGAATTCACCAGTGAAGTCTGTCCAGTCTGCGGCGTAACCATTGAGAACGGAGCAAAAGTTGTGTTTTCGGTGGGGCCATCGGGAACAAGAGCAAAACTGTGGGCCAGGGTTTGTAATTTTGCTAAAAATCCTGATTGCATTAATCAAGATGAAGAATCGATTGGGGCTGTTAAAAATAATGATTATTACAATTAAGAGAATTTCTGAGAATAATCCCCCTTTTAGGACACTTTATAGCATTATCACCACATTTTCTTTAGGAAAGTTCTTTCTCTAGTTAATTAATTTCTGTCCAATAGGGGATCGTCACCGTAATGGCTGTACCCTGATTGATTTTGCTATCTACCGTAATAGTCCCTTGATGGAGATCAACGCAGTGTTTCAGGATAGATAATCCCAAACCTCTGCCGTCAATATCTCCTACGTTGGAACCTCGATGAAAGGGTTCAAATAGGTGTCCCAAATCATTCTCAGGGATGCCTATGCCGCGATCGCGAACTTGAAAAATCAGATTCTCCTGCTCTAGGGATAGGAAAAAATCGATGAGGGGATTTTGGGGAGAATATTTAACGGCATTGATCAAAAGATTGCTCAAAATTTGTTGTAATAAGTTGATGTCAAATTTAGCGATAAAAATTTCATCTGGTGTAGGATTATCTGAGTGAATATCATTCAAATGATAGATAAAATTAATTTTACAATTAGAGTCTTTGGCTTCTATCTCATGGTTCAGATTACGACAAAAAATCAGTACATCACAGCGTTCGGGATTAAAAATTCTCTCAGCTTCTTCCGTACTATTAATGGTTAAGACCTCTTCTAATAGTTTTGTCATGTGTTTGACGGTTTTTTGGATAACTTCTAAGTGCTTGTGACGTTTTTCCTGGGTCAATCGATCATCATATTTTTGTAGAATAGATGCCGATGATAAAATAACTGTTAAGGGAGTACGAAATTCATGGGATGCGGTGGTAATAAAACGGGAGCGTAATTGACTCAATTCTTTTTCTTTTTCCAAAGAAAGAGCTAGTTTTTCCTCCGCAATTTTGAGATCGGTAATATCAATGGCAACTCCTTGCAAAACCTGAGTTGTTTGATCTTCAGCTAACTCTAAGCTGGCTAAATCTTTGACCCAAATAATACGTCCATTTTGATGGATCATGCGATATTCAGCTTGAAAAATTGTTTTGTTTTCGATCGCGGCTCCCATTTTTTTCAACACCCATTCACGATCTTCAGGATAAATATGAGTGAGCCAACTATTATTCAAAAAACCTGCAATCCATTCATCGGGATCAATCCCTAAGAGAACTTTGATGTAGGGACTGATGTAGGCATATTGAGGACTAAAAGTTAGAGGAGAAGTATAGACAATCCCTGGAATTTGTTCAACGAGTTGACGATACTTATGTTCGGCTTTGTGAAGTTTAGATTCTGCCAATTTGCGTTCAAATATTTTTTGAATGTTGTGACACAATGCTAAAGGAGTCAGATCTTCTTTAATTAAATAATTGATCGCCCCTAATTTCATTGCTTTCACTGCTGTCCGCTCATCTCCATTCCCCGTGAGAAAAATGAC